>NZ_RAWN01000321.1:0-6882 GCF_003668895.1 Corallococcus sp. AB045 | reverse complement strand
GGGCAGCGGGGGACAGGGTGGGTTCCACGCCCGTAGGCGCGGCAGACCCGTGCGAGGACACCCCCGCCTCCGGACGCATCCCGTGCACTGGAGCCCCGTGTGAGACGCCGGCCGGATCCGTCGTCACGGGCGCGCTCTGAGGGGCGCCGTTCGGAGCCATCATCGCGGACGCGCTCTGAGGGGCGCCGTTCGGATCCGTCGTCCCGGACGCGCTCTGAATCGCGCCGTTCGGAGCCATCATCGCGGACGAGGCCTGAGGTGCGCGGACCGACGCCGTGGCCGTCATCGCGGAGGCGGCTTGAGGGGCGCGGACTGACGCCTTGACCAGGGCCAGGTCGGAAGTCACTTCGGGCGCACGATCAGCGGGCGCGGCCGGAGCCCAAGGTTCGGGCGCACGCTCCACGAGCACGGCCGGAACCTGCTGCGCACGAACGGAACTTCCTGCCGGAGGTGCGAACGGTGACGTCGTGGCGCGTGCTCTCGGCTGCACCCAGACCGCCTTGGTCTGGAACGCGTACGTGGGCAGGTGCAACCGCAGGCGCTGCTCGTGCGCGTAGAACGCGCTCCAGTCCACAAGCACACCTGCGGTCCACAGCTCGCCCACGGCCTGGAGCCAGCCCATCTGCTCCGTCGTCTTCCCGCCCACCCTCAGCGATGCCAGTGCGAGGATGGAAGGACCGCCCTCGGGCCGGGCCAGGTTCGCGCGCACCAGCGGCGTCACGTCCTGTCCCGGTCCCACCTCCAGCAGCACCGTGCAGCCTTCCGCCTGGAGCGCCTCCACCGCGCGGGTGAAGCGCACCGGCTGGCGCATCTGCTCCGTCCAGTAGTCCGGAACCGCGAGCTGCCCCGGACCGACCAGCGCCCCCGTGAGACTGGACACGTACCGCACCGCCGGCTCCGACCAGCGCAGCGTGCCCACCACGCGCGCCAGCTCCGGCATCAACGGCTCCACGTCCGCGGAATGGAACGCGTGCGGCGCGGGCATGCGAACCGCTCCGGCCTTCTGGGCCTTCAGCGCGGCCTCCAGCCGCTCCACTTCCTCCACCGGCCCGGACACCACGCAGCGGTCCGGAGCATTCACCGCCGCCACCGACAGCCGGCCCGACAGCAACGACTGCACGCGCTCCACGGGCAGGGCCACCGCGAGCATCGCGCCCGGCGGCATCCGGTGCATCAGCTCCCCGCGAGCCACCGCGAGGCGCATCGCGTCCTCCAGGGACAGCGCCCCCGCGACGCATGCCGCCGCGTACTCACCGAAGCTGTGCCCCATCACCGCGGACGGCGTGACACCCAGGTCCCGCCACATCCGAGCCAGCGCTACCTGCACGCTGAACAACGCGGGCAGCGCCACGCGTGTATCCGCGAGGTCCGCCGAAGCATCGGCCTCGGGAGCCAGCACGGCCGACACCCGAGCCCGCAGCGGCGCGTCCAGCAACGCGAGGCACGCGTCCAGGTGCGCGCGGAACAGGGGCGACGCCTCCGCCAGCTCACGCCCCATGGCGAGCCGCTGCGATCCCTGCCCGGAGAACACGAACGCCACGCGCGGCGCCTTGCCCGGACTCTTCACCGGCGTCACCGGCTTCTGGAGCTGCCGCGACAGCTCCTCCGCGTCCGTCACCACCACCGCGCGGCGGTACTCGAACGCCTTGCGGCCCACGGCGTGCGTGAACGCCAGGTCCGCCAGCGCCGAGTCCCCGACGCCCTTCGCCTCCAACCGCCGCGCCGCCGCCTCCAGCGCCTCCGGCGAGCGCGCGGACAGCACGACGAGCTGGTGGGAACGCGTGGTCGAACCACTCTGCCGCATGGGAGCTTCCTCGAGGATGGCGTGGGCATTGGTGCCACCAATGCCGAAGGAGCTGACCGCGGCGAAGCGAGGCGTCTCGCTCCGAGGCCACGACCGCAAGGTGGTGTTGACGAAGAACGGACCCGCGTCGAAGTCGATCTGCGGGTTGGGCTGCTCGAAGTGGAGGCTGGGAGGAATCTCTCCATGGTGCAGCGACAGCGCGGCCTTCATCAGGCCCGCCAGCCCCGCGGCCGTATCCAGGTGCCCCACGTTCGTCTTCAGCGACGCCAGCGCGATGCGCCCCCGGTGCTCCGAGCCCAGGCCGTACGCGCGAGTCAGCGCCGCCACTTCAATCGGGTCCCCGAGAGGCGTCGCGGTGCCATGGGCCTCCACGTAGCCCACGGCCTCCGGTTCCACGCCCGCGTTGGCCAGGGCCTGGGACACCACCGCCGCCTGTCCCTGCACACTCGGCGCGGTGAAGCCGGACTTGTTCTTGCCATCGTTGTTCAGCGCCGAGCCCCGGATGACGGCGTAGATGGCGTCGCCATCCCGCACCGCGTCCTCCAGACGCTTGAGCACCACCGCGCCCACGCCGTTGCCGGGCAGCGTGCCCCCCGCCTTCGCGTCGAACGCACGGCAGTGGCCATCCGGGGAGAAGATGAGCCCCTCCTGCGCCACGTAGCCCGTGCGCTGCGGCAGCGACAGCCGCGAGGCCCCCGCGAGCGCCACGTCGGACTGGCCCGTCCGCAGGCTCTGACAGGCCAGGTGCACGGCCACCAGCCCCGTGGAGCACGCGGTGTAGAGCAGCGTGCTCTCACCCGTGAGCCCCAGCTTGAAGGACGCCTTCGTCGGCAGGCTCTCGTGCGTGCCAGTGCCGTTCAGCTCGAAGAAGGACGCCGCGTCCAGCGGCATCGCCTGCCGCACGGCCTCCGCGTATCCAGAGGCCGCCGCGCCTGCGTACAGCGAGATGGCGCCGGGGTAGCGCTCCGGATTGACGCCCGCGTCCTCCAGCGCGGCCCACGCCGTCTGGAGGAAGAGCCGCTGCTGCGGATCCGTGAACTGCGCCTCGCGCAACGACATGTCGAAGAACGCGTGGTCGAACCCCTCCACGTCGTCCAGGACACCGGCGGCCGGAACGAACGCCGGGTGGTACCAGAGCTCGAACCCCTCCGGCAGGGAGGGCAGGTGCTCCAGTTCTTCCGGTGAGAAGCGCGTGATGGACTCCACGCCCTCGCGCAGGTTCCGCCAGAACGCCTCCACCGTCCCCGCGCCGGGGAAACGGCCCGCCATGCCGATGATGGCGATGGAGCCGGACGCACCAGGCTTCGACGCCTCGCGCGGACGGTGGCCAGGGGCGGTGGGAGACGGCGCGGGTGCGCCCTGCGACTCGTGCTCCAGCCGCTGGGCGAGCGACTCCACCGTGGGGTGCTCGAACAACCAGACCACGGGTACGTCGCGGCCCAGCGTCTCCTTCAGGCGCGAGGCGAGCCGCATCACGGACAGCGACGTGCCGCCCAGGTCGTTGAACAGGTGGTCCTGCGTGCCCACCCGGTCGGCCCCCAGCTCGCGGGCCCACGTGGAGGCGATCTGCTCTTCCAGCGGGTGGGACGGCGCCACGTAGCGCTCGCGCCGGCCGGTGGCCTCCGAGTCCGGAGCGGGCAGCGCCTTGCGGTCCACCTTGCCGCTGGGGTTCAGGGGCAGGGTGGGGAGCGCCACGAACAGGGACGGCACCATGTAGTCCGGGAGCTTGCGGCGCAGGGCCTCCCGCAACCGCGAGGGCTCCAGCACCTGCCCCGGGCGCGGCATCGCATAAGCCACGAGCCGCTTGTCGCCGGGCACGTCCTCGCGCACCACCGCCGCGGCCTCGTGCACTTCGGGCAGCTCGCGCAGGGCTGCCTCCACTTCCGGCAGCTCGATGCGGAAGCCGCGCACCTTCACCTGGTGGTCCGTGCGCCCCAGGAAGTCCAGCGTCCCATCCGCGCGCCAGCGCACCCGGTCGCCCGTGCGGTACAGCCGTGCACCCGGCTTCGTGCCCCAGGCATCCGGCACGAAGCGCTCCGCCGTCAGGCCCGGCCGCGACACGTAGCCCCGGACCACGCCATCACCGCCGAGGAACAGCTCCCCCGGCACGCCCACCGGCACCGGCTGGAGCCGCGCGTCCAGCACGTACGCCGTGGTGTTCGCGAGCGGCGGGCCGATGGGCACCGACGCGCCCGCCTGCTCCGGCCGCTCCACCGTGAAGAACGAGGCAGCCACGGAGCATTCACTGGGGCCGTAGGCGTTGATGACGGGCCGGCCCAGGAACTCCACCGCGCGGCGCACATGCGGGGCGGAGATGACGTCCCCCGCCACGTGCACTTCGCGCAGCCGCCCGAGGATGTCCGGCCGGTGCTCCACCAGCTGCGAGAAGAGCCCCGACGGCAGGTGGGCGAAGCTGACCGCGTGGCGCTCCACCACGCGCGCGAGCGTGTCCATGTCTCCGGCGGGGACCTTGCCGGGGAAGATGACCAGCCGGCCGCCGTGCAGCAGCATCGTCCACAGCTCCATCACGGAGCCGTCGAAGGACAACGGTGCGAAGAGCATGCCCGTTTCGCGCTGACCGACGCGCGAGTAGGGCTCGGCGTGCACGAGGCGCAGCACGCCGCGATGCTCGGAGGCCACTCCCTTGGGACGCCCGGAGCTGCCAGAGGTGAAGATGACGTAGGCCAGGTTGCGAGGCCCCACGGTGACCTCCGGCGCGGTGACGGGCTGATCGTCGAGCGCCAGCGCGTCCACGAAGAAGCAGGACAGGGCCGCGTCGGGCACGTTCAGCCGCTCACGCAGCGCGCGCGTGGTGAGCAGCATCCGGGGCCGGGCGTCCTCCATCATGAACGCCAGCCGCTGCGCGGGGTACGACGCGTCCAGCGGGACATAGGCGCCGCCCGCCTTGAGGATGGCGAGCACCGTGACGACGAAGTCCACGGAGCGCTCCATGCACACCGCCACCGGCACGTCCGGGCCCACGCCCCGGGCCTGGAGGAAGTGCGCGAGCGGATTGGCCCGCGCCTCCAGCTGCGCGTACGTCAGGCGAAGGTCCCCGTCCTCCACGGCGATGGCGTCCGGAGCCCGGGCGACCTGGAGCGCGAACTGCTCGGGGAGGGTCCTGCCGGAGGGGTAGTCGCGGGCCGTGTCGTTCCACGCGGTGAGCACCTGGTGGCGCTCCGCGTCCGTCATCCAGGGCAGCTCGTGGATGGACGTCCGAGGAGCCGTGATGGCGGCATCCAGCAGCACGCGGAAGTGGCCGGCCAGCCGCGCCACGGTGTCCGCGTCGAACAGCTCCGTGGCGTACTCCAGCCAGCCCTCGAAGCCCTGGGGGGACTCCGCGAGCGACAGCGTGAGGTCGAACATGGACGTGCCGGTGTGCACGTCCAGGAGCCGGGTCTGGAGCCCCTTCAAGACGGGCGCGTCCACGCGGGCGCCCTGGAGGTTGAACATCACCTGGAACAGCGGCGTGTGCCCCAGCTCGCGAGGAGGCCGGAGCGCCTCCACCACCCGTTCAAAGGGCACATCCTGGTGCGCGTACGCGCCCAGCGCCGTCTCCCGCACGCGGCCCAGGAGCTCCCGGAACGAAGGAGCGCCGGACAGTCGCGTGCGCAGGACCAGCGAGTTGACGAAGAGGCCGACGAGCCCCTGGAACTCCGCGCGCTGACGGCCCGCGATGGCCGTGCCCACGCTGATGTCGTCCTGGCCCGCGCGGCGGGCGAGCACGGTCTGGAAGGCCGCGAGCAGGACCATGAACGGGGTGACGCCTTCACGCTCCGCCAGCCTCCGGACCGAGTCCGAGAGGTCGGCGTCCAGCACCACCGGGACCCGAGCGCCCGAGGACCCACGCCGCGAGGGACGCGGCCGGTCCGTGGCCAGCTCCAGCAGTTGGGAAGCACCGGCGAGCTGCGTCCGCCAGTAGTCCAGCCGCGACTCCAGCGCGGCGCCATCCAGCGTGTCCCGTTGCCAGTCGGCGGCGTCGGCGTAGTCCAGGGGCAGGGCGGGCAGGGGCGACGGGCGGCCCTCGCGCAGCGCCGAGTAGAGGGCTGAGACCTCGCGCACCAGCACCGCCATGGACGTGGCGTCCGACACGGCGTGGTGCATGACGAGCACCAGCACATGGGTCCGCGCATCCAGCGTGAGGAGCGTGGCGCGCACCAGCGGTCCGCGCTCCAGGTCGAACGGGCGACGGGCCTCTTCGTGGGCCAGGCGGAGCGCCTCGGCCTCGCGGGTGTCGGCGGACAGGGACTCCAGTGACACGCGCGCCAGCGGCAGGGACGCGTCCGCCGCGATGACCTGCCGGGGTTGCCCCGGAGCCTCGCGGAAGGAGGTCCGCAGTCCTTCATGCCGGGCCGCGAGGGCCACGAGGCTGCCCTCCAGCGCGGCCACATCCAGCTCGCCGTCCAGGCGAACGGCGGCGGGCAGGTTGTAGGACACGTCGCCGGGGGCGTACCGGGACAGGAAGAACAACCGGGCCTGCGACGAGGACGCCTCGCGGTCGCCGCCCACGTTCTTGCGGCTGGGTGCGAGGCCCGCCGAGTCACGGAGGGAGGCCAGCCTGTGCGCCAGGGACGTGATGCTCGGCCCCTGGAGCAACCACTCCATGGGCACCGTCAGCCCGGTGCCCGTGCCCACTTCATGCGCCAGCTCCACGGCGCCCAGCGAGTCCAGCCCGTAGCGAGTCACCGGAGCATCAACGTCGATGTCCTCACGGAGCATGCGCACGTGTCGGGCCACGATGTCGCGCAGCCACTCGACCAGGGCCTCTGAGTCCGGCTTCTCAGGCAGGGCCACTTCCGCTTTCGGTCCAGCATCAACCGAGGAAATTGCTGGAGCAGAGGGCAGGGGAGCATCGGCCTGTGATGGGCGTGCAGCAGAGGAGTTGGAACCCTCAGCCCGCCATGCAGTCACCTCCTGCAACGTCCCCGCGAGGAAGGCCGCGCGGCACGCATGCCGCTGCACCTTGCCACTGGACGTCTTCGGCAGACTCCCCGGCTCAATCAGCACCACCGCGTGCGCCTGCACCTCGTGCGACTCCGCCAACCTCTGACGGATGGTGCCCACCGCCGTGTCCGCCG
>NZ_RAWN01000320.1:0-6919 GCF_003668895.1 Corallococcus sp. AB045 | reverse complement strand
GCCCAGCACGAACCCCACCCCGAGGCCCACGGCCCCGGACATCCACGAGCGCTGCTTCATGGCGCCTCCCGGGCGACCCACGCGCCCCAGTTCACGACGTCCTCCGGCAACCGCGTTCCATTCACCACCACCGCGCGCGGATCCGTGAGGGCCAGCAGGTCCTCCGGCAGCCGCGACAGGCGCAGCTTGCGGCCGAACGCATCCGTCACCTTCTGCCCGCGCTGCTCGCACGCGGCCAGCGACTCCGCCCACAGCCGCGCGAGCCCCGCCGGGTCCAACGTCTCACCCTCGGGCGCGGTCTCCTCCCACTTGCGCGTGCGCGCGTGCAGCTCCGTCAGCACCGCGTAGAAGGGCTCCGTCAGCTCCGCGTCCGGAGAGAATGGGCTCGTGGCGCTCGCCGTCAGGGGCGGCTCCTCGTCCTCCAGCGAGGGCACCGCGTTCACGCGCAGGAGCGCCGCCGCGGCCGCGTTCGCGCCCCGGATGCGGCCCATGGCCAGCGCCTGGCCGTCCAGCACGCCGAAGGCCGGCGTGGCCACCGACGGAGCAGGCCGCAGCCCATCCAACGCGTCCGAGCCCGGCAGCGGCGCCAGCTGGGACAGCGTCTCGTCCACGCCGAAGAGGCCCACCGCCGCCTCGCCGTCCTTGCCGTCCACGCGCGTGTGGACCTGGAGGCGCGCCAGCTCTCCGGGCGCGTACGCGGGCTTGTCCGGAGACACCTCCACCGTCAGGGAGGCTCGGGGCGCCACGTACACGCGCGCGGTCGCCGCCACGCCCTCCACCTGCGCCCAGCCCTCGAAGTCCTGGGGCAGCGTGAAGCGCGCGGAGCGCGTGGCCGGGTCCAGCTTCTCCTTGAGCCGCGTCGGCCCCGCCACCAGCTCCAGCGTCTTGGGCAGCTCACCCGTGAAGCCGGGGCCGCGCAGCAGCTCCACCTTCACGGGCTCGCCGGCCTTCGCCAGCACCGGCGTCACGCGGGCGCGCAGCGGCGGCAGGCGCGCGGGGCGCAGCACGAGCTTCGTCTCGCCCATGTCCTGGCCATCCCACTTCGCCCGGACCTTCAACTCGTAGCCCAGGAACGTGGTGGCCTGGGGCGGCCGGGGGATGCCGTTTCCGCCGTACGTGGGCTGCGCGATGAAGCGCACCACGCCCATGGCCTCCGACAGCCCCCGTCCCACCTGCTTCGAGGCCGGAACACGGATGCGTGCGAAGCGCTCCTTCACGCACGCCAGCACCGCTGGCGGGAGCGCGTCATCCGGAGCGGGCTCCGCCACCCAGGACAGCGCCAGCTCCGGCTTGTCCGCCCACAGCCGCCACGTCAGCGCGCCAGGGATGGCCACGGCGCGGTCCAGCGTGGGAGGCAGGCACGAACGCGCATCCAGCGCGGCGAGCGTCAGCCCCTCGCTCACGCCCCGCTCGTCCCCGAAGGCGACCTGCGTGTTCCAGCGGAAGGAGGGCAGGCCCGGCTCCCTGACCTGGAAGCGAAGCTGGAGCATCCGCTCCGCGCGCGCCGGCAGTCCTTTCGCGCGCAGCGCCGACGCCATGCACGCCTCCAGCCCCTCCTCCGCGCCACCCACGTCCAGCACCTGCCCGGCCGCGCCCACCCGCACCGCGAACTCCGCCATGGCGGAGCCGGAGGCCGGAGAGACGAAGCGCGCGCAAGGGTGCAGCGCGGGCAGCAGCCGCTCCAGCGCGAGCTGATCCTCCAGCGACGCCTGTCCTCCCTGCGCGCCCAGCAGGTCCTTGGACGACACCAGCGACACGGACGGCGGACGCGGCTGCACGCGCACCGGCAGGGGCGGCACCACCACGTTCACCGCGGGGCCCGGATCCAACTGGAAGGCGGCCACACCGTCCTCGTCCGCCACCGCGCTCACGCCCTTGTCGCGCGGGTCCCACGCGCGCGTCACCGTCACCTCCGCGCCCGGCAGCACCTGGCCCGACGCGGTGGTGGCGCGCAGGTAGACGCGGTTGTTGAAGCCCGCCACCAGCCCGTCCTCCAGCTCCGTCACGGAGGACACGGCCAGCGCGTCCTCGGACAGGAGGAGCGACACGCCACCGCGCACCGGCTCACCCGTGGGGTCCTTCGCCTCCAGGCTCGCGCTCAGCGTGGCCTGGCCGCGCAGGTCCTGGGGCACGCGCGGCAGCGTCACGCGGAAGCGGCCAGCGGCGTCCGTGCGCGCCTTCGTGGGCAGCTCGCCCCGGAGCCACTCCGTCGGAGGAGGCCATGCTCCCGCGTGGTTCCACGCCAGCGTCACGTCCGTGTCCGCCACCGGCGCGCCGGACGCGTACGACACCTGCCCCGTCACCTCCGGCGTGTCGTTGGCGCGCCAGAAGGGCCGGGGGCTCTTCGCCTCCATCCGCAGGCGCGGCAGCGTGAAGGGCTCCACCGTGAAGGCCGCGTCACCGGAGGCGCCACCGCTGGTCCACGACACCGTCCACGTGCCCGTGGGCGCGCCCCGGTCCAGCGGGAAGTCCCCCGCCACCACGCCCCAGTTGCCGGCGGGCGCGCGCTCCTCCAGCACCACCTCGCCGGAGGGGTCCGTCACCTTCCACGTCCCCGGCCGTCCATCGAGCGGCGACAGGTCCTTCGCGCGCAGCGCCACCGCGCGGAAGCGCACCCGGTGCCCGGGCTCGTAGAGGGGCCGGTCCGTCAGCACGCGAACCCGCGCGGGCGCGTACAGGGGCAGCGCCGAGTCCACCGTGCCGGTGCCCAGCGGCGTGGTGAGGCGCGCGCGCAGTTGGTAATCGCCGTCAGGCACCGCGGGCAGCGTCACTGGCGCCGACAGGGGACCGGAGCCTTCGCGCTCCCAACGGCCCTTGTCATCCAGCGGCAGCGGCGTCTCCTTGCCGGCCGCGTCCACCAGGAACAGCGCCGCCGTGCCCCGGCCCACGTAGGCCCGGAGTTCACGGCCCTTCGCGTCCATCCCGTGCGCCTCCGCCCAGACCGTCACCCGGCTGGAGCCCCCCCGCGCGAGCGCGCTGGAGGCCATGCTCACCGTCTGGCGGAACTCGCCGTCCGGACACGCGCGCACGTCCACGCCCTGGAACATCCAGGCGGACAGACACCGCCCGGAAACCATGAAGGCCAGGCCTCCCCCCACGAACAACAGCCCGAGCCCTCTGGCCACCCATCGCCGGCGCTGGATGCCACCTGTCATGCGTTTTCTCCCCGTCTTTCCACTGTACGCCGGAAAGCGTGGAGCCGGTCCCCACCTCCCCCCGTTGACGTATCCGTGGGGTGGCTGGGCTAGGGTGACGCGCCATGGCCGTGTCGAAGAACCGTCCCCCGCAGGATGCCCTGCCGCCCCGCCTGGATGCGCTGCTCGAAGCCTTGATGGACCGCGACTTCGCGACGCGGCTGCGCAAGGTCTACCAGGCGGCCGCGGTCGCCATCGACCGGCTGGGGCACCTGAGCATCGTGAAGTACGAGCCCGCCACCGCCGAACCCGACGACGCCGCGGACCTGTCGTTGTGGGAGACGATGGCGCCCGCCATCGGCGAGACGCTGACGGACGTCAACAAGCTGGTGGCCGCCATCCGCGACGCCTTCCCGCCGCCCGCGCGCCCCGCCGCGTCCAATGACGGCGGCTGGGCCCCGCCGCCCGCGAGCTCCGACGAGCGCCTGTCGCAGGAAGCGGAGGCCGTGCTGCACGCCAGCGCGGAGCGCCTGTCCAAGCGCGTGCAGGAGCTGGGCGTGCAGATGCGCCGGCCGGAGGTGGTGAGCGACCGCTGGACGTTGATGTCGGAGCTGGCCGCGTCGCGCGCGGACTTCCGCAATCGAATCGGCGACCTCGTGTACCTCACCGCCGCGGCCTTCGCGGACGTGCGCCGCGAGGACGTGGTGCCCGGCTACGCGAACCAGGTGGGCGCGCGCGTGGCCCTGCGTGGCGCCGCGGCCGACCTGCGCCGCTCACTGCAAGGCCGGCTGGAGCGCGCCGCGAAGGCCACGGACGCCCAGCGGCCCGCGCTGGCGAGGCAGGCCGAGGAGAGCCTGGCCGCGTTCGTGTCCCTGCCCGCGTCGCTCGCGCTGAAGACGCCCACCAAGCGCGAAATCGTCGCGGCGCGAGGCCGGCTGCGCGAAGCGGGCACGCAGGCCGCGCTGGGACCGGACGTGCTGCCCGGACTGGTGGAGCCCTTCCTCGCGCTGCTGGAAGAAGCGATGGAGGAGCTGACCCGCATGTGGCTCACCGTGCACGACCGCGCGGTGTGGGCCGCGAGCGGTGTCCGGCTGGAGCAGGTGGAGATGCACCTGGAGCTGGGCTCTCCGGGCGCGGCGCGGGTCCTGGAGGAGGCGGTGACGGCGGCGGGCGCGCTGTCGGGCCGCTCGGCGCCCTTCGATGCGTTCCTGCGCAAGGGCCGTCAGGAGGCCTCGGCGGGGCTCAACGAGGCAGGAGCGCGAGACCTGCTCGCCCGCTTCCGCGAGCGGCTGGCCAGTCTGCCGTTCAGCTAGCGGGCCTCACGCCTCCACAGGGCCCCGGAGCACTGGGGCCCTGGAAGCGGACACGGCCCGTCGATTCACCGGAGCTTCAGGGCTTCGCGGGCGTGGCCGGCGCGGGCAGCGCGGGGGCGTCCTTCTTCGGAGGCAGGATGCGCAGCTCCTCGAAGCGCTCCGCCAGCGTCTGCGGCGTCAGCTCTTCCTGCCACTGCTTGGGGTTGGTGTTCCACCCGAAGTCGGCCGGCACCTTGCCGCCGCCCTGGCTGGAGTAACCAATCATCTCCGGGAACTGCGCGGACCAACGGCCGCCCGGATCCGGCTCCTTGGTGACGTGCTGCCGGTTGGGGAGGATGAAGGTCTTGGGCTTGGGAGCATCACTCATGCAGCCAAGCCTCTCCGAAAGAGACCTCATTGGGTAGAGCCAAGCAGGGCTCCTGCCGCCTTCGCGCGTGGTTCTTGGGGGGCAGCACGCTCGGCCCCAGCTCGAACACCGCCGCGAAGTAACGCGCCTGCGACTCGCTGCCGTACCGGTAGCGCCGCACGCCCCCCGAGTGCGCCACCTCCACCCGCCAGCCCTTCCGGTCGCACATGACCTTCACTGTATTCCCTGCACCCATCCCGCACCTCCCCCGTCCCGTTGCTGTCCGAGGGGGTGCGCCATGAAATCCCCGTGCCAGCGTCCGCAAGGCCGCCCAAGAGGTTGCGGTGTCGGCGGGTGAGCAGTCGGAGATCGGCCGGTAACCTTTGCAGGCTGCCCTGGAGGGCCGTCTTCCGTGCCTGAAAGGTGGGGCAAGGCGCCATACCGGGTCCTCGCGGCGCGGAACCGGTCTGCTTGTGTCGGGCAGATCCTGCGTTAACTCAATGGCATGACCCAATTCGAGACCCAGAGCGGAGAGCGGTTCGCGGACTTCGATCTTCCCGAGGGCTGCATGATGTGTGGCGGCGCGGTCTCCATCCGGGCCACGCCAGCCGGTGCCCACGGCTATTGCCCGCACTGCCATGTGCTGTCGCGCCCGCAGATGCGCGTGAAGCCCAATGGCGTCGAGCTCTCCTTCGAGACCACGGCGCTCGCCTGAAACGAATCGCCTGACGCCCGTGCCGCGCGGGCGTCAGTGCACCAGGGACAGGAGCAGCGGCGCGGTGGCGAACGACAGCGGAATGCCCACGCCCACCATCAGCACCGCCAGGTCCGCGTCCAGGTCGTGCTCGGCCGCGAGGATGGCCGCCGTCACCATGGGCGCCATGGCGATTTGCAGCACCGTGGCCTGCTTCACCACCAGCGCCAGCCCGGGCATGAGCATCAGCAGGCCCAGCACCGCCAGCGGCGCGAGCACCAGCTTGTAGGACAGCCCCAGCGCGAGCGCCGGCACACGCGGCCAGAGCCCCTTCAGCCGCAGCTGGAAGCCCACGACGAACAGCGCCAGCGGCGTGAGCAGGTCCCCCAGCCGCTGCAGCACGGACTCCAGCCAATCCGGGAAGGCGAAGGGGCGCAGGAGCAGCGCCAGCACCAGCGCCTGGAACGGGACGAACACCAGCACCTTGCGCACGAGCGAGCGGACGGACAGCCCCACCTGGGCGCTGGCCCTCGCAGCCGTCAGCGTGGCGAGCGTCGCCAGCACCAGGAACGAGCCCAGCTGATCCGCCACCACCGCCACCGGCACACCCGAGGGCCCCAGGAGCGCGGCGGCCATGGGCAGGCCCACGAAGGCCGTATTGCCCAGCCCCGCGGTGAGGATGAGCGCCGTCACCGACTCGCGTGACAGCCCCAGCCGGGGCCCGAGCAGGCGAAGGAAGAGCACCGCCCCCACGAAGAGCAGCCACGGCGCCGCGGCGGCCACCACCAGCCCGGGCGCGAACTCCAGCCGGTGCATGGCGCGCAGCACCAGCGCCGGCAGGGACACGTTGAGGAGGAAGACGTTGAACGCGGGCGCCGTCCCTTCGGGGAACCGGCCGCTGCGTCGCGCCAGCACGCCCAATACGAGGCACACCCCCAGGAGTCCGATGACCTGCCCCATGCCCGCCTTGCGTCCCGCCTTCCCGCGTGTGGATTGGCGCGGCAACCTGGAGGAGCCCGCCAGCGATGTCCAGCGCCATGAAGGCGCGCACGGGGAAGTCGCGTTTCGCGCGCGGCCGGAATCGGCGCATGCTGGCGGGCACCCGCGGTCAGTCCCTCTTCTCCACGTCCGTCGGGCAAACGCCATGAATCCCGTTGCCACGGTGTTGAGAGCGCTGGGCGGGGGTGGCCTGCCACGGACGTATTGGGTCCTGTGGGTGGGCACCTTCGTGAACCGGTTGGGGTCCTTCATCGCGCCATTCCTGGCGCTCTACCTCACGCGCGAGCGCGGCTTCAACGTGGAGCAGGCGGGCATCATCGTGGCGCTCAACGGCGCGGGCGCGGTGCTGGCGGCGCCGCTGGGGGGCATGCTCGCGGACCGGGTGGGCCGGCGGCTGACGCTCGCGGGGCTGGCTCTTATACACATCTCCGAG
>NZ_RAWN01000319.1:0-6985 GCF_003668895.1 Corallococcus sp. AB045 | reverse complement strand
CCCTGCCCCACCCCCAGTTCCCACGGGAAATCAGGCACTTGGCGGCTCTCACTCCCCGTCGCCACCGTCCCATGCCTGACAGTGTTGTCAGGCCCTCCCTGCCATCACGCCACGCCCCCCCTGACATGGGTGTCAGGGAACTGTCGTGGGGTCCCACGAAAAGCCGCTGCGCCCCGCTACTCCCCGATGACGGAGCGGATGGTGTCGCGCATGGAGTGCCGGGCCTTCCAAGCCACGTCCTGGACCCAACGCTTGCCGTCCACGGCGCAGAGGAACTGGATGTGGTCCAGCTCCGGCGGCGGGAAGTTGGCCAGCCGGTAGCGGAACATCAGGCCCAACAGGGGCCGGGCCACGGGGTGTGGCACGGGGATCGCGGTGTGGCCCAGTTCGCGAAGCACTGCGGACAGGGGCACCTGGCCGGGGCCCACGACGTTGTAGACGCCCTTGGGCTCCGGGCGCAGGGCCTCCACCATGGCGCGGGCGACGTCCTCCACGTGGATGAGCTGCACCATGGGGTCGAAGCCCGCCATGGTCCACGGGTGGCGCAGCCGCAGGTAGTTGGACGGAGCGTTCTTGATGGTGGGCCCGACGATGTGGACGGGCCGCAGGATGACCGTCTCGATGTCGGGGTGCTTCCAGAAGAAGCTGTGCGCCAGCATGTCCACTTCGATGAGGTCGCGCACGCCGGAGAAGCGGCTCGCGGCCATCAGCGGCGCGTCCTCCGTGAGGAAGTTGGAGTTGTCCGGGCTGGGGCCGTAGACGTTCGCCGAGGACAGCACCACCACCTTCTTCACGCCGTACTTCGCGCAGTACTCCAAGAGGCGCGTGGTCCCCACGACGTTGAACGAGTGGTGCTCCTCCTCGCTCATGCGCGGGTCATGCATGATGCCCATGTGGATGACGGCGCGGACTTCGTTCTTGCGGAAGACGTCCTCCGCCTTCTTCTTGCGCAAATCCAGCTGGTGCATCTCGACGTCCTTCGGCTTCCCGATGAAGGGCCGCCGGTCGATGCCGATGATGCGCTCGCGCTTGTGCAGCATCTTCGCCAGCGTGCGGCCCAGGTTGCCGCTGATGCCGGTGACGACGACGGCCGGGCGCTTGTCCGCGACGACTGCGTCCTTCTCTTCCGTGGAGGCGCTCACCAGAACACGCCCCGGCGTTCCTTGAGACCCTGGTGGAGCATCGCCTGGATGGAGGCCTTCACGGTGCGCACCTTCTTGTCCAGTTCGCTGTCCTCGTCGTCCGCGCGGCCGGTGAAGTGGAGCGCGTCGCCGAAGTAGATGCGGTACTTCGTGGGCAGCGGGAAGGGAGTGCCCGTGGGGGTGATGGGGAAGGACGGGAAGCCCAAGAGCTTCGCCACCGGCTTCAGGTTCATCAGCGCGGGCGCCTGCTCCTCCGCGCCCACCACGGCGATGGGCACGATGGGCGTGTTCGTCTCCAGCGCCAGGCGCATGAAGCCCAGGCCGAACTCCTGGAGCTGGTAGCGCTGGGGCCACAGCTTGTTGAGCCCGCGCGTGCCCTCCGGGAACACGAGGATGGCCTCCTCCGCCTCCAGGAGCCGCCGGCAGTTCTCCGGCGTGCCGACAATCTGGCCCACGCGCGCCATGAACGTGGAGACGTACGGCAGGGACGGCACCCACTTCTCCACCATGCTGCGGATGGCGCGCGGCGGGTTGCCCTCCACCATCAGGGCGATGCCAATCATCGCGCCGTCCAGGGGCAGCTGGCCGGAGTGGTTGGACACCAGCAGCACCCGCCCGGAGGGGATGCGGTCCGCGCCGTAGGCCTCCACCCGGAAGTAGTGGCGGTAGAGCCACATGAACGGGGCGATGGCGGCCAGGCTGTAGTCCAGGTTGAACCCGAACGGATCCACCCCGTACTCGTTCTCCGTCCGGGCCAGGGCCTGGAGTTGGTCGGACTGCTGCTCGCCGGCCATGCGCTCGGTCCAGCCGCGCAGGCCCTTCTTCACCTTGTCGCTGAAACGCTCCAGCATGGGCTGGCTCCTTAGCACCCCCGCCCGCACGCCGGGAGTGGGCCCACAACCCGCAGTGCCCTTCTGACGATAATCCGCCGGAAGGTCCCCTATGCGCATCCCCTCCAAGCCCTCCCGGACGTCCGTTTCGGGCTCCACCGTCGCCGCCACGGTGCTGACGCTCGCCACCTCCGGGGCCTCGGCGGGGAGGCTGGCCCCCGACGTCAGCGACTTCCAGCCCCAGGCCACCACGTCACGGACGGGCAACACCGTGGCGGTGAACACGCTTGTGCCCAAACGGGCCCGGGCGTCTGGGCTGGAGCGGCAGCCTTCACAGGCCGTGTCCTTCGTGCACGACTTCAACGCGCGGCTGGACCTGCCGCCCGCGCGCCTGAAGGAGAAGCTGGCGCAGATGCGGCAGAGCCCCTCCGCCATGTTCCGCGCCATGCCCGCCCTGTTCCACGCGGACCTGCGGGGCCCGTACGCGCAGGAGGCCCGGCTGACGGACCGGACCGCGCCGGACCTCCGGGTGGTGGGCGACGCGCACGTGGGCAACCTGGGCACGTTCCGGGGGCCGGACGGCAAGGCGGTGTGGGGGCTCAACGACTTCGACCAGACGGGCACCGCGTCGCCGGAAGCGGACCTCACGCGCCTGGCCACCAGCGCAGTGCTCACCGCGCGCGAGGCGGGCCTGTCTTCCAGCGAGCAGACCAAGGCGGTGGAGGCGCTCGCGAAGAACTACTTCGAGACGCTGGAGCTGCTGGCGGACGGCGACGCGAACCCTGGGGCGTTCCTGGACAAGAAGGAGTCCTCCGGCCCGGTGAAGGACCTCATCAACAAGGCACGCGACACGTCCGCCAGGGACCTGCTGTCCAAGTACGTGAAGCTCGACGGCGCGAAGGGCCCGCGCTTCCTCACGTCGGACACGCTCAAGCCGCTGGACTCGGAGAAGAAGGCGGCGGTGCGGGCCGCGCTGGCGTCCTACGAGAAGACCCTGGACGGCACGGAGGGCGTGGCGGTCCCCTTGAAGGTGCTGGACCTGGCGGAGCGGCTGGACGCGGGGGGCAGCAGCTATGGCCTGGAACGCGACTACGTGCTCGTGGGCGCGGCGGATCCAAAGGCGCCCCCCGTGCTGCTGGAGCTGAAGGAGCTGCTCGCGTCCGGCGTGGCGTCACCACCAGTGCCCGCGAACGGCGCGGACGTGGTGAAGGCACAAGAGGAGCTGGGCGGCGCCATCAACCCGCTCACGGGCGCGGTGAGCATGGGCGGCCGGGCGTTCATCGTGCGCGAGGTGGAGCCGGAGAAGAACAAGCTGGACGACGCCGTGCTCGGGAAGAAGAAGTCCCTGCGCTCGACCTTCGAGCAGGCGGGCGTCGTGCTGGCCCGCGCCCACGGCAACACGCGGGCACAGGCGAAGTGCCTGGAGGACTGGGTGGGCGGAGACACGAAGGAGGCCACGAAGCGGCTGGTCGCCTTCGCGCAGGCCTACGCGGATCAGGCCGAAGCGGACTGGAAGGCCCTGAAGGCCGCGCGCTGATTCAGAGCGTCGCGGACAGCTGCCCCGCCGCGTCGCGCAGGGTGACGACGTCGAAGTCGTCCTTCAGCCACTGGAAGATGCTGCGCAGCCGCTCCATCTTCTTCGCGGCGCTCACACGCAGGTCGCGCTGCTGGCGCACGAGCTCCGGCGGGATGCCGTCCGTGGCGTCCAGCACATCGACACCGTGTAGCTCGAAGTTGAAGAAGGCATCCGCCCGGCAGGTGCGGTACGCGG
Source organism: Corallococcus sp. AB045 (assembly GCF_003668895.1). Lineage (NCBI taxonomy): Bacteria > Pseudomonadati > Myxococcota > Myxococcia > Myxococcales > Myxococcaceae > Corallococcus > Corallococcus sp. AB045. The sequence goes on along the minus strand of NZ_RAWN01000319.1, from coordinate 3,242 downwards.
CGCGCATCGTGCCACGAGGCAGCGTCGTCGCGAACGTGCCGATGAACGGGAAGCGCACCACGGGCGTCACCGTCATGGGCAGCTCCAGCACCGCCCCCGAGCCGCGCCGGTAGGGCTGCGCGGGGTCCGGCCGGTACGGCACGCGCGGCGCCAGCAGCACGCGAGGGGTGTCCAGCACGGAGCGTGACGGCCGCCCCAGCGCCGCGAGCGCCCCCATCACCGCCGCCTTCGCCGCGTAGTACGGGGCCGCCGGAAACGCGGACGAACCGTACCGGTAGCCCTGCGCCACGGTGGCCGCGTACAGGTCCGCGTTCAGCGTGTAGCCCGGGGCGCGAAAACCCGAAGGACGCACACCCACGGCCTTCTGGATGGCCGCGTCCGCGCGCGACAGGTCCTCCGCGATGGCGTCCGGCCCGCGCCGGGTGAGCGCGTAGTCGTGGGCGTGGCTGTGGCTCGCAATCTCCACGCCCGCCGCGTGGGAGCGCCGCATGCCGTCCGCCGCGCCGGGGTCCGACTCCAGGTCCTCGCCGATGACGAAGAACGTCCCGGGCACTCCCACCGCCGCGAACAACTCCAGGAAGCGAGGCACCGCCACGCGGTGGATCAGCGTCCGCGCGCGTTCATCGAGCAGCGACTCGGGCAGCCCGTGGATCCGGCAGTAGTGCGGCAGCGAATCCAGGTCGACGGAGATGGACGCCAGGCGCGCTGCCGTCATGGGGCAACCCTCCGCTCAGGTCCCGCGGACGCGGATGACGTAGAACAGCTTGCCCACGTTCTTGAGCACGTTGGGCACGCGCTTGAACAGGTGGATGGACGGCTGGCGCTTCTCATGGAGCTGGATGGGGATCTCCATGACGTTCAGTCCCTCGCGCCACGCGCGGATGACGAACTCGCTGGCGAACACATCCATGTCCACCACGCACTTCTGGATGACGGGCAGCAGCGCTTCCCGGCGGAACGCCTTCAGGCCGTGCGTGTCCGTGCCCTGGAAGCCCAGCGCCACGCGCAGCAGCTTGTTGTGCACCCGCGTGGCCGCGCGGCGGACGAGGGGGCGCTGGTCGCTCGCGCCCTTGGCCGCCTTGGAGCCCACGACCATGTCCGCCTCGCCGCGCTCCAGCCGGGGCAGCGCCGCGTCGTAGAAGGTCAGGTCGCAGAGGTCGATTTCATCGCAGACCACATAGGTGCCCCGGGCCTTGAGGATGCCGGCCTTGAGCGCCACGCCGTAGTTGGGCGTCTCCGAGTGGAACCAGCGCAGGCGCGGGTTCTTCGCGCAGAGCTCCTCCAGGATCCGGGGTGTCGCGTCCCGCGAGCCGTTCTCCGCGAAGATGATTTCGTAGTCGAGCCCGCGAGCATCCAACCCCTGACGCAGCTCTTCGGCTGCCTGGGCGATGATGGACTCCTCGTTGTAGACGGGGATGACGACGGAGAGGTGCAGGGCCATGGGTCCGGAAATCCGAAGGGAAGGCGTTGGGGCGTAGCACGCCCCCGGACCACCGTCGACAGGAGACGACTCCTTGCGTCAGCCGTTCAGCGTCCGGGCGCAAGCTCGCCCGTCCAGGATGGCGTCCTCCATGGAGGCGTATTCCCACTTTCCATAGCGCCCCGCCATGAGGATGCCGGCGTGCTCCAGGAAGCGCTTCACCTCCGCCATCGCGGGGCCATAGGCGTCGTCGTAGAGGACGTACGCGTTGGGAATCTCACGCCCCTTCGCGAAGAGGATGTCGTCCGCCGAGTGGATCATCCGCGAGCGCACCAGGTCCTCCACCGCGAACTGCTCCGCGTCCGCCACGGACAGTTCGCCGTGGTGGCTGAACTCCACGGAGAAGCTGGCCGTGTCCGGCGGGGCCAGGGGCGCGTACACCGCCGACGGCGCTCCGATGCGGTACGAATGGAACTCCGGCTCCGGCAGGTAGATCCAATGCCACGGCTGGCGGTTCGCGCCCCGGGCGCCCACGCACACGTACGTGACGATGAAGGCGCGCAGGCGCTTCGCCGCGGCCCGCACCTCGTCCGGCACGCCAGAGGCGCCCTTTCCGATGAGCTCCACCAGCGCCGGCAGCGCGATGGAGGACACCAGCCCCGAGTACGGCACGGTGCGTCCGTCCGACAGTGTGACCTGCTTCGCCTTCCAGTCGATGGAGACGGGCTCGGTGCGCACGCTCAGCTCGCCGCCCGTCAGGTGCTGCTTCATCGCGCGCGCCAGGCTCTCGATGCCGCCCTCGCGCGGGTAGAGGAATGACGCGTTGTAGCCCAGCTGATCACTGCCCGCGCCGAGCGCCCCGTCCACGACCTCCTTGAGGGTGGGGCGCGGCACGAACCGGCCGACCCACGCGGCGGACATCTCGCGCGGGTGCACGGTCCAGAGCTTCTGGTTGTAGGGCAGCATGAAGTTCTTCGCGAAGCCCTCGCCCATGTAGCGGAGGATGAACTCCTCGAAGTTCACGGGGTCGCGCTCGCGCAGGGCGCGGCCCTTCTCCCCGTAGATGGCCTCCACGTAGCCGACCAGGTTCTCCGCCACGACCTCCGGCGGCAGCCCGTGGGTGTTCACCTGGTAGGGGAAGCGGGTGAAGGTGTCGCGTGAGAAGATGGCGGCGCGGCGCTGGATGCGCACCAGCTGGTCCGGCATCCAGAGCGTGTTGACCAGCTGCTGGATCTCCGGGTCACGAAGGTGGAGCCAGTGACCGGTGGGGTCGAAGTAACACCCGTCGATGACCTCGGTCTTGATGAGGCCGCCGACCCGGTCGGACTTCTCGATGAGGCGCCAGGGGCGCTTGAGGAAGTGCGCGGTGGACAGGCCCGCCAGGCCCGCTCCGAGGATGACGATGGGATCCATGCGCCGCTGGGTCTACCACCCTGGGAGGGGGCCTGGAAAAGGGATGCACACTGTTGGTGTTGGCGGGCGCCCGCCCTCCTGCCCGGCCGGGTGACAACGGTGCGCACTGGGGACGCGTTCTTTCCGGGCTTGAAACGGCTCTGCTAGCCTGCAAGCGCCGCGCGGACCATCGCACGCCCCCGTCATTGCTGCGCGTGCGCGCGCCAGCCGGTCTCGTCGAAGGAAAACAATGAAAGTCTCCTGCCCGTCGTGCCAGACGAATTACAACATCGATGACAGGCGGATCCCGCCCGGCGGCGCGAAGCTGAAGTGCGCCCGGTGCCAGACCACATTCCCCATCAAGGCCGATGGCGTGAGCTCCGAAGCTCCCGAGGCCGGGCCCCAGTCCGCCGCCATCCCCCTCCCGGGC
>NZ_RAWN01000318.1:0-7028 GCF_003668895.1 Corallococcus sp. AB045 | reverse complement strand
ACCCGAAGCGCTCCCGCCCCTCCCAGTGCGCGTCGAGCACGTTGCCGAAGCGCAGGTCGGTGACCCCGGCACCGCGGATCCGTCCCAGGCGCGCGAACGGCGCGCTGTACGGACTGAGCTCCAGCAGCACGTCCACCCAGCTTCCACCGCGCTCCAGCGGCGAACCGTGATGGGGCGACCCGAGGCAGACGAGCCCACGCAACTGGGGGCGCCAACCGTGGCCCTCGGCCTCCGCCGCGAGGCACGCGCTCCGCGCCACCAGGCCCCCCATGCTGTGGCCCAGGAGCGTCAGCGATTCGAGCGGCACGGGCCAGCAGGCCACGAGCTGTTCCAGCAACGAGGAGAGCGCACGCCCGTTCCGGGAGATGTGCAGGCCGCTGTTGTAGTGGAGATAGACAGGCGTGTAGCCGAGGTCGCGCGCCAGTGCCGCGCCATGGTCATGCCCCCGCCGGCTCCACTGAAGGTCGTTCATCGAGGAGCCATGAACCAGCACGAGCAGCCGGCTGCCTGCCTCCGGGAGCGCGTCGCGCAGGGCCTCGGGCTCCAGGCACAACGGCCGCCCGTGGACCCGGAACGCCATCGGAATCGCGAGCGGGTTGCCCTGCGTCTCCAGCGCATCCCCCAGCACACCGTTCAGCGCGGAGACCACCGCCTCCCTCTGAGGCCCCGGAGCACTGTCACCCAGCCACGGCGAGAGCCGCGTGAGCACGGCATCGAGCCCCGCCCCGACGTGCCGCGTGGCCTCCTGGAGTGTCGAGTAGATCCACCCCGTCACGGCCCGCGCCGGGCGCTCCAGCGGCCTGCCCAGGACGGACGGCCCGCTGGCGATGGTGCAGTGCACCTCCTCCACGAGCCCCATCACGCCCCGGGTGGCCTGCACCGCGAGGCGGCTGGCACCCCGCAGGGCATCCCCGTTCTTCCGTACGCCTGGCGACTGGCTGTTCATGGCTCTTGCCTCCATGGCCAAACCTACCGGACCGTAACCTACCCAACCGTAGGTCCAGGGTCAAACCGGAGACCGCTTCAAGCGCTCCAGTTCCTCGCGCAGGGTTCGGTTCTCCGCGCGGAGCGTCTGGAGCTCGGTCGACACCGGACGCAGCATTTCGTCCAGCTCCGCCTCGGTGAACCGGGGCGTGATGTGCTGGGGACAATTCCAGTCGAAGCCCTCCACGCGGAGCACGAAGCCGCGCTCGGCCTTCGCGCCTTGCCCGGGAACCTCGAGGCGCTCCATCGTCGCGGGATCCGTTTCGCGGGTGATGACGGACGCGTGCGCCAGGACCTTCAGTCGCGCACGGTTCGGATAGTCCACGAAGATGAGCGCGACCCGGTCGTTCTCGCTGACGTTGCCCGCGGAGATGTACTGCTTATTCCCCCGGTAGTCCGCGAAGCCCAGCGTGTGCGGGTCCAGCACCCGGACGAAGCCCGGCGGACCGCCCCGGTGCTGGACGTAGGGCCAGCCGTTCGCGCCCATGCTGGCCATGTAGAAGCTGTCACGCTGGGACAGAAACTCCGCCTCGTCGGGCGTGAGCACGTCCGGTGCGTCCCCTGCCCTCTCCATCCGCGCGTAGGCCCCACGGCTCCCGTGCTGTTCCTGCAACGCCTTCACCGCTGGCGTGAAGGCGAGTCTCGCGAAACGGCCCATGGCTTTCTCCCTTGATGCACCACGTATAGCCATCAAGGCAGGTGAAATAATCAGCGGGACAGGCAAGACTTCATTGCCAACTTCGCAAGAATCATGGACCAGCTCTTCACGCTCCGGACGTTTGTCGCCGTCGCCAGGCAGGGAAGCTTCACGGGCGCGTCCCGCCTCCTCCGCATCTCTCCATCCGTGGCGACGCGGGCCATCGCCCAGTTGGAGGAGCGGCTCGGGCTCGCGCTCCTCACGCGCACGACGCGCTCCGTGCGCCTCACCGAACGGGGACAGATCTACCTGGAGAGCTGTCAGCGGCTGCTGGAGGACCTGGATGAAGCCGACCGCCGCGTCCGGGGTGAGAACGCCGAGCCGAGAGGCGAGCTCCACCTCTCCGCTCCCATCGTCTTCGGGCGGCTCCACGTCCTACCGGTGGTCCAGAAGATGCTCGCTGCGCATCCGGCCCTGTCCGTCCGCCTGCACCTGTCGGACAGGAACCAGCACCTCGCGGACGAAGGCATCGACGCGGCCGTCCGCCTGGGGGACCTGAAGGACAGCAGCCTCATTGCCCTCAAGGTCGGCACCGTCCGCCGCGTGCTGGTGGCCAGCCCCCACTACGTGAAGCAGCGTGGGTCACCCCGCTCGCCCGCCGAGCTGAACCGCCATGAGCTCATCGCCTTCGAGAACCTCGACGCGACGAACGAGTGGCGGTTCGGCGAAAGGGAGAAGCCGGTGCGCATCCAGCCCCGCCTCATCCTCAACAGCGCGGACGCGGCCATCGCGGCGGCGGAGCAAGGCCTCGGCATCGCGCGCACGCTTTCGTACCAGGTGGCGGACGCCGTGCTCGCAGACCGGCTCGTCCTGGTCCTCGAAGCGTTCGCGCCGCCTCCCATCCCCGTGAGCGTCATCTACCCCGGACGCCGGAGCGCCTCCGCGAACGTGGGCACGTTCGTCCGCACGGCGCGCGGCCACTTCGAGGAACACCCGCTCCTGCCCGTCGAGACATTGCGCCCGTCCAAAGCCGCGGGCGGAAAAGCCAGACGCTGAAAAAGCGAAAGGGCCCCGGTGTTTCCACCGGGGCCCTCTCAGAGTTGCGGGGGCAGGATTTGAACCTGCGACCTTCGGGTTATGAGCCCGACGAGCTACCAGGCTGCTCCACCCCGCGTCACCGTGACGCGGTACTGCTGTTTTCGCTTTGAACACCCGGGGTCGAAACTTTCATTTCGACCCCGGGCTTTTCAAGTTGCGGGGGCAGGATTTGAACCTGCGACCTTCGGGTTATGAGCCCGACGAGCTACCAGGCTGCTCCACCCCGCGGCGAGAACGAGAGGGTAAGTACCGAACCCTCTCGCTACCGTCAACACCTATCTCGGCGCCCCATCGCATTGTCTCGCGCGAGCGCCGAGAAGGCGTGACGTCACTACTTGCCCAGCTTGCTGAGCAGATCCGCGAAGGTGCCGAAGCCCTTCTTGCCAGCGCCCTGCGGCTGCTGCGTCTTCTGCCACGCCTCCACCTCGGCGCGCTCCTCCGCGCGGATGGCGCCGGGGATGGACAGGCGGATCTTCCCGGAGGCGTCGATGTCGATGATCGCCACCTTCAGCTCCTGCCCGATGGAGAAGTGCTTGCGCATGTCCGTGCCGCGGTCGGTGCCCGTCTCGCTGGCCGGGATGAGACCCTTGCCGCCCGGGAACGCGAGGAACACGCCGTAGGGCTCCAGCCGATCCACCTTGCCGACGACGACCGCGCCCACCTTGGGACGGGGCGCCGAGGGCTCCTTGGGAGCCGACGCTGCCTGGGCCTCCTTCGCGGGACGCTCCTCGGGAGGACGCTGGGCCTCCTCCTCGGAGATGCGGCGCAGGCCGATGCGCTTGTCATTCGGGTCGATCTTCTCGACGGAGACCCAGATGACCTCGCCTTCCTTCACCGCGTCGCGCGGGTGCGCGATGCGCCGGTCGCTCAGCGCGGAGATGTGCACCAGGCCGTCCACGCCCGGGCGCAGCTCCACGAACGCGCCGAAGGGCTGGAGCCGGACGACCTTGCCCTGCAGGCGGTCGCCTTCCTTGATCTCCTCCAGCGCCTTCTTGAACGGATCCTCCTGACGCGAACGCAGCGACAGGGTGATGCGCTCCTTCTGCTTGGACTTGTCCGGGGAGTTGGGCTGGCCCTCCTCCATGCGGAGGATCTCCACCTCCACGTCGTCGCCCTGCTTCACCACGTCGCTGGGGTGCGCGACGCGCGTGTAGGAGAGCTCGGAGACGGGGATCATGCCCTCCACGCCGCCCAGGTCCACGAACACGCCGAAGTCGCGCACGCCGGAGACCTTGCCCTTGACCGTCTTGCCCACGGCCAGGGTCTTGCGCGTCTCCGTGGCCAGCCGGCGCTGCTCGTCCTCCAGCAGCGAGCGGCGGGACAGCACGACGTTGCGGTCGCGCACTTCCGTCACGCGGAACTGGAGCTTCTCGCCGATGAACTGATCCGGCTTCTCCACGAAGCGGATGTCCAACTGGCTGATGGGGCAGAAGGCGCGCGTCTCACCGATGGCGACTTCCACGCCACCCTTGTTCACGCTGAGGACCAGGCCTTCCACCGGCATGCCGGAGGCGCGGGCCTCCGCGAGCATCGCGAAGGACGCGTTGCCCTTGGCCAGCGCGCGGCTGAGCTGGATGCCCCGGGCACCCATCTCCACGACGTGCGCCTCCAGGCGGTCACCCACGCCGAAGCGCAGGATGCCCTCGTCGTCCTTGAGCTCGCGCAGCTCGATCATCGCCTCCGACTTCGCGGAGCCGTCCAGCGACACGAACGCGGTGTCCGCGCCCAGCTGGAAGATGGTGCCGGCGACCTTCTCGCCAATGCGCACGCCGCGGCGGCCGGGAGCGCCGCCGTCCTTGACCTGCGCCTCGAACATGTCCGCGAAGGACTCGGTCTCAGGGACCTCTTCGTACAGCGGGCTGGACGGCGCGGGGGCCGGCGTCACCGGACGCGGGGCCGGAGCCGGCGTGGAGGCCGCGGAGGCCTGCGCGTCGGCGCCCGTCTGCTCCGCGGTCGCGGTCGCCTCGGCGGGCTTCTCACCCTCCAGCGCGCGCGTCTCGATGGAGCCCGAGGCCCGCTTCACGACCACCATGGGGCCGGACGGACGGCGCTCGCCGCCGCCTCCTCCGCCACCCCGGCGCTCGCCGCCACGGCCACCGCCGCGCTCGCCGCCACCGCGGGGCGCGTCGCCCTGGGGACGGGGCTGCGACTGGGCGTCGCGAGGACCGCGATCACCGCGGCCTGGCCCACTCTTCTCATCGCGGCCGCCACGGCCACCGCCGCGCTCGTTGCCCTGGCCCCCCGAAGGGATGCCCAGCATCACGTCGCCAAACGTGGCCTTCGGCTTCTTGGGACCGAAACCGCCAGGACCGCCCGAATTTCCGCCGCTCTTCTCGTCGCTCACTGCCGAGACCTTCCGTTGACGATTTCCGACCCGGGACTTCCTTGAAGTCAGGGCCTCTTGAAAAAGGCGGCGGACATTACACGCGCGCCATGCCCGGAGGAAGCCGCATGCGGCCATCCCCTTCACAATCGGCCTCCTATCCCAACGGAAAGGGGCCTGTCCTGCATTCCGTTTGAGCCCCCAGACACCGCCTGGAGGGCAGCCGTCCCGCCGGGCGCCGCGCCGCGTCTACCGGGCGAGCCCCAGCTTCCGGCCCACCTTGCGGAAGACGGCGCCCGCCTCCGGGACGCCCAGCGCGGCGGAGATGGCGAAGTAGACGACGCCGAAGGGCACCGCCGTCGCCATCAGCCCCAGCACCGGGTGCAGCCGGGGCGGCACCAGGAGGGTCCCGCCCCACTCCGCCCCCACCCCGGGCATGGGACCCAGAAGGCCGGTGAGGCCCTGTTTGACGGCCAGGGCCACGAGCCCGCCCACCACCGCCGCGCCGTACAGCCGGGGCAGCAGCCCCGAAGGCAGGCCCACGGGCCCTACGATGGAGCGCAGCTTGCGGCGCAGGAGCGTGGTCTCCACCCAGGCGACGATGCCGCTGGACAAGGTGAGGAACGCCGCGCCCAGCTCCCGGGGCAGGCCCAGCCGCTCCGGCAGCCACAGCGCCAGGAACCAGGCCTTCACGGTGCCCAGGGCCACGCGCACGATGGCGTAGCGCAGGGGCGTCTTGGGGTCCTTCAGCGCGTAGAAGGCGGAGGCGTAGAGCCGGCCCGCGGTGGACGCCACCAGGCCCACCGCCGCGCCCATCAGCAGGTACCAGAGGTAGCGCGAGTCCGAGGCGCCAAAGCGGCCCGTCTGCAGGAGCGCACCGCTCACCAGGTCCCCGAGGAAGAAGAGCGCGACGGCGGAGGGCACCACCCAGAAGGCGATGCGGCGCGAGCCCGAGTCGATGCGGCTTCGCAGCTTCGCGTGCGCCTGGGCATCCCCTTCCGCCGTGGCGCGCGCCATCTCCGGCAGCTCCGCGGCGGACACCGCCATGCCGAAGAGGCTCACCGGGATGAGGTAGATGGTCTGCGCGTAGAGGAGCGACGACAGCGCGCGGTTGGAGATGAGCGACGCGAAGGCGGTGTCCACCCACGCGCTGAACTGCACCACGCCGCGCCCCAGCACCACCGGGCCGAAGTTCTTCATCACCTGGCGCACGGAGGCGCTGGCCAGCGACACCACCGGGCGGAAGTGCCCCAACAGGCGCATCACCGTGGGCACCTGCACCGCGAACTGGAGGAAGCTGCCCAGCACCACGCCGTACGCCAGCCACTCCGTCACGGCTTCTTCCGAGGCCCGCCCCCCGGACGTGCCGTGCAGGCTGCCCACGACCAGCAGCGTGGCGATGATGACGACGTTCCACACCACGGGCGCCAGATAGGACAGGAGGAAGCGCCGGTGGCTGTTGAGGATGCCCAGGCACCACGCGCTCAGCACCAGGAAGCCCGTGCCCGGGAAGAGGATTCGCACCAGCCGCACGGCCAGGTCGCGCTCGCCGCCCGTGAAGCCCGGCGCGATGAGGTCCACGAACAGCGGCGTGGCCAGCATGCCCAGCGCCACCATCACGGCGGTGGCCATGGCCAGCAGGCCGAACACCGCGCCCGCGACGCGGTCCGCCTCGTCCGCGTCCTTCTTGCCCAGGAGCTGGGCGTAGACGGGGATGAAGGAGCCCGACAGCACGCCTTCGCCGAAGAGGTTCTGGAGGAAGTTGGGGATGCGCAGCGCGGCCTTGAAGACGGCGGCGGCCTCCGCGTTGCCCAGGTAGTGCGCGAAGACCCGCTCGCGCACCAGCCCCATCAGCCGCGACGCCAGGATGCCAATGCCCACCAGCATCGCGCCCCGGCCTCCCGCGCTGCGTTCAGGGCTGGACGGAAGAGGGGCTGCCGGAGAGCCGGCGGGAGGCCGGGGCGCGATGCTGGTGGGCATTGGCAT
>NZ_RAWN01000317.1:0-7072 GCF_003668895.1 Corallococcus sp. AB045 | reverse complement strand
CTGCTGGGGCTGGGGACGAGCCCCGTGCGTGTTGAGGTGCTGGAGGAGACGCGGGCCCAGGTGGTGCGGACCGACGGCGGGCAGGCGTGCACGGTGGAGCGCTGGCGGCTGCCACCGGGTGCGCGCGAGGGAGACGTCCTCGTGGACGGCCGCCTGGACCCGGAGCGGACGGAGGCGCTGCGGCGCGAGGTGGCGTTGAAACGGGCCGCGCTGGCGGTTCCCCTTCCTCCGGGGCTCGAGCTGTGACGCGGGGACACCGGTATCCACGAGGGGATTGGCGTTGACGGCCCATCCAGGATGATGAACATGCGCGCGATGACGGAGTCCCTGCCCTTCCTTGAAGATGCCCAGCAGGGACTGGTGCGGCACTTCGGCCTGCCGGAGTTCCGCCCCGGCCAGGCGCCCGTCATCAGCTCCGTCCTCAGCGGCCGCAACACCGTGGTGGTGATGCCCACGGGCGCGGGCAAGAGCCTGTGCTACCAGCTGCCGGCAATGCTGTTGCCGGGCATCACGCTGGTGGTGTCGCCGCTCATCGCGCTGATGAAGGACCAGGTGGAGCAACTCACCGCGAAGGGCATCGCGGCCACGTACATCAACTCGTCCCTGTCGGACGTGGAGCGGGCGGAGCGCCTGCGCAAGCTGCGCGCCCGCGAGTACAAGCTGCTCTACGTGGCGCCGGAGCGCTTCCGCAGCGCAAGCTTCCTGGAGCTGGTGTCCGGACTGGGCGTGGAGCTGTTGGCCGTGGACGAGGCGCACTGCATCTCCCAGTGGGGCCACGACTTCCGGCCGGACTACGCGCTCTTGGGACAGGTGCGCAAGCGGCTGCGGCCTCCGCGCACGGTGGCGCTCACCGCCACGGCGACGCCGGAGGTGCGCGAGGACATCGTCCGCGTGCTCCTGATGAAGGACCCGGCGGTGTTCGCCCAGGGGTTCGACCGGCCCAACCTCTTCCTGGACGTGGTGAACGTCAGCGGGGACGAGGAGCGCCGGGACGCGTGCGCGAGCCTGGCGGCGAAGGGCGGCGGCAGCGGCATCATCTACTGCTCCACGCGCAAGGCGGCGGAAGGGATGCACTCCGCGCTCGTCACGCGCAAGGTGAAGGCGGTGCTGTACCACGCGGGCATGGAAGACGACGCCCGCCGCCGCGCGCAGGATGACTTCATGTCCGCGAAGGAGGCGGTGGCGGTGGCCACCAACGCCTTTGGCATGGGCATCGACAAGCCGGACATCCGCTTCGTCGCGCACGCCAACATCCCCCGCGCGGTGGAGGCGTACTACCAGGAGATTGGCCGCGCGGGCCGCGACGGCAACCCCGCCACGGCGGTGCTCCTGTTCAACCACGCGGACGTGTACACGCAGGAGCGCCTCATCGAGGGCAGCCACCCATCCGAGTCCGTGCTGTCGGACATCTGGGCGCAGCTGCAGGCCGTGGAGGAGTTCGACCGGGGCGTGCACGCGCTCGCGGGCATGGTGGGCGCCAGCGAGTTCGAGGTCTCCGCCGCCCTGAAAATCTTCGAACGCGAAGGCAAGCTGGAGCGCGGTGGCCGGGGTGAAGGCGAGTACGGCATCACGCTGACGGACAAGGCCGCCAGCGCGCAGCCGCACGCGGCGGAGTCACAGCGGCTCCTGCGCTCACTGCTCGAGACCTTCCCCGTGGGGCGGCAGGCGACCACGGAGTTGCCCATCCTCGCGCGGCGCACGGGGCTGACGGAGGACGACGTCCGGCACGCGCTGGGCCTCCTGGAGAAGTCGGGCGTGGTGCGGGTGCGCCGGCCGTTCGCGGGGCGATCCATCCGCGCGCTGGAGCGCGTCCCGTTCCGCGAACTTTCGGTGGACCTCTCCCGGGTGCGCGAGCAGGAGCGGCTCAACCGGCTGATGCTCAAGCGGATGGCGGACTACGCGTACACGCCGAAGTGCCGGCGCGCGTTCATCCTGCGCTACTTCGGGCAGGCGGACGCGGCGGCGGTGTGTGGCAAGTGCGACCGGTGCGCGGGCAGCATGATGCCCAAGCCGTCCGGTTCCGCCTCGCGCTCCATGCCGGCCGCGTCCGGGGCGCCGGTGATGGTGTACAGCGAGCTGGCGTCCATGGAGCTGCGCCGCTGGCGCAAGGACCTGGCGAAGGACCTGGGCGTCGCGCCCTTCATCATCTTCAACGACGCGACGCTGTTGGGGCTGTCCGCCGCGCTGCCGGTGGACCGGGAGTCCTTCCTCGCGGTGAAGGGCACCGGGGAGAGCCGCTGGGAGCGCTTCGGCCCCAAGGTGGTGGACATCTGCCTGATGGCGCGCGCGGCGGGCCATGAGCCGCAGGCGGCGCCCGTGGCCCCGCGCATCCGCAAGGCGAAGTCGCGCCGCTAGCCGTTGCCTGGCGGGGGGCCTTCACCGCCGCGGGTGGCGCGCAGCAGCGCCCACCGCAGCACGGCCATGATGGCGCCCACCACCAGCGCGAGCACGAAGATGACCGCCACGGTGACGAGGCCGAAGACGACGCGCACGCCCAGGTCGGTGATGCGGCCGCTGAAGTACGCCTCGCGCAGCGGCTCCATGGCGCGCACCAGCTCCAGCGCCCGCGCCGGCAGCGAGTCGAGCGCCATGGAGAGGCGATCGAAGAAGGGCGAGTGGTACCGCCGCCGGATGGTCTCCACGACGATGCCCGTCAGCAGGTAGAGCACCGACAGCAGGAAGGCATTGCCCCACATGACCTTCAGCAGGGGGGAGGACGGGGGCCGCGGGTCGCTCACGTCGACCACGCTAGCGCGACGCCCGGCGCTTGAGGAGCGGAAGGGCCTTCTTCACCCGGTTCGCCTCCGATGAGCCCCCCGCGAGCTTCAGGAAGGACTCGTAGGCCTCCACCGCCCGGGGCAGCTCCGCCGTCTCGCGCACCAGCACGTCCGCCAGCGCCAGGTGCGCCAGGCCGTCCGTGGGCTCCAGCTCCACGGCCTTGGCCAGCGCCTCGCGCGCGGGGGCCTCCTGACGCTGCTTGAAGGCCACCAGGCCCAGGGCCAGGTATGCACGCCCGTTGTAGGGGGCCAGCTTCACGGCCTCGTCCGCCGCCGTGCGGGCCTCCTTCACGGCCCCGGCGCCCAGCAGCACCCGCGCCAGCGTCACCTGGGCGAAGGCCTTGTCCCAGACGGTGGGCGCCTTGTCGGCCAGGTCCTGCAGCGTGCGCGCCGCGCCACGGCCACCGCCCGGCAGCTGCGTGTACAGCTCGCCCACGCGGCCGCACGTCGCGTCCGGCCCTTCACGCCGCGCCGCCGCGAAGGCCGCGTCCGCGCTCTCCACCTGCCCCTGGCGCAGGAACGCCTGGGCGATTTCGCAGAAGGTGTCCGGGTCCTTGGAGTCCAGCTTGTTGGCGCGCTCCAGCGCGGAGAAGCCGCCCTTCGCGTCGCCGTTGGCGAACAGGAGCGCCGCGCGCAGCCGCTGCCCCTCCGCGTCGTCCGGCGCCAGCTTCACGGCCCGGCCGGACGCCCCTTCCGCCTCCTTGCGGCGGCCGGACTGGTACAGCGCCAGCGCGAAGCCCTTCTGCGCGGCCGCGCTGCCCGGGTTGTCCAGCTGCCACGCCTCGAACTGCTTCAGCGCCTCCGGCGTGCGGCCCAGCGCCAGGAGCGTGCGGCCCAGGGCGTCGCGGGCCTCGCCGTGCGCGCCGTTGCGCTCCACCGCCTGCGTCAGCGGTTTGAGCGCCATGTCCGGCAGCCGGCGCGACAGGAGCAGCCGCCCCAGCGAGCACGCGCCCTCGTAGTCGCGCGGGTCCTTCATCGCCTCGTCGAACTGGGTCTGCGCCTTGTCGAGCGCGCGCTCGCGCCAGTACACCTGTCCCAGCGCCACGCGCAGGTCCGTGCGCGGCTTCTTGGCCAGCGCCTTCTCCAGCACGTCGCGCGCCTGGGCGCCGTTGCCCTCGTGCGCGTCCGCCAGCGCGAGCCACGCGACGGCCTCCGGCGGATAGCGGTCGTTCACGCGCGTCTTGCCCAGCTCCGCGCGGGCGCGCTTCCAGTCCCCGAGCCGCGCGTACGCCGCGCCCCGCACCAGCGACACCTTGCGGCCCCCGTCGGCCTCCAGCCGCTGCAGGGCCTCTTTCTCGCGGTCGCGGTCCAGCAGCGTGCGCCCCAGGCCCTCCTTCGCGGCCTCGCTCTTGGGCTGCAGCTTCAGCGCGGCTTCATAGGCCTGCTGCGCGGCCTCCAGCTTGCCCGCCGCGCGGCCCGCGGCCCCGAGCGCCAGCTGGAAGTCCATGGCCAGCGGCCCCTGCGTGCCCTTGGAGAGCAGGGTGTGCGCCTCATCGTACTTGCCCAGCGCGGACAGGATTTCACCGTGCACCAGCTGCTGACGGGGCTGGAGCGCGGGGGGCACCTTCGCGTCCTGCGCGAGCGGCGCCACATCCGCCAGCGCCGCGTCCAGGTCCTGCTCCAGCGCGAGCCGGCTCTCCGCCATCCCGATGCGGGCGGCGGCGTGCTCCTTGGAGACGTCGCGCGCGCGCTTGAACATCTCCAGCGCCTGCGCGAAGTCCTCGGAGGCGAGGTAGTAGTTGCCCAGCGCCACCAGCGCGCGGACGTTGCCCGGCGACGCCTTGAGCGCGCGGTCGAAGCGGTCCAGGGCCTTCTTCTCCTCCTTGGCGGCGATGAGCAGGCTGCCCGCGAGCGCGTGCACCTCCGTCACGTCGTCCTGCGAGGCGAGCAGCGCGCGGTTCGCGGACTCGCGGGCCCGGTCGTCGGCGACGAGCGCGTTGGTGGCCAGCACCAGACCGTTGAAGCCGTCCTTCACGCCCGGCTTCTCCAGGGCCTCCAGCGCGAGCCGGCGGTCATCGGCCTTGGCGCCGTGGTCCAGGTAGCGCAGCGCGTGCGCGTAGCCCGCGAGCGCCCAGGCGGCGGGGCTCGCCTCGTCCATGTCACGCGCGCGGTCGAGCTGGCGGAGCGCTTCATCCAGCGACGCGCCGGTGTCCTGCGCGACGGCGCGCTTCGCGAGTTCCAGCGTCTCCGACAGCGTCTGGCCGCCCTGGCGGGAGCGGTAGAGGATGAAGAAGCCCGCGCTCGCGCCCAGGAAGATGAGGGCCACGAAGAGCGCCACGGTCTTCGCGCCATAGCGCTCAAGGAGCGACTGCTTCGCCCTCTCCTTGGCGATCTTCTCGTGCATCTCGCGCTCGTACTTCGCCGCGAGTGCCTCCGTGTCCTTCGCGTTCGCCGCCGCCTTGTTGCGCGCCGCGGCCGCCGCCAGCTCCGTCGCGTCCGGGATGTCGTCCAGCAGCGAGCGCTTGCCACCCGAAGCCGAAGCGACCGGAGCCGACGTCACCGGCGCGGCCGGGCGAGCCCGCACCACCTCCGGAGGCGGAAGGTCCCCGAGCAATCCCCCGCCCTGCGACGCGGAGGGTTCATCCGCCGGAGGAGCATCCGGGAGATCCGCCAGCATCCCGGACTTGCGCCCACCGTTGGAGGCCCCCGGATCCGCTACCTGCACGGGAGCGGAAGGATCCTCCGCGCCCTGATCCGGATCCGCAGGCGCGGCGCCCGCCGGATCCGCGAGGTCCCCCGACTCAGGCGCCTGGCCCGGATCCGCTCCGGCGTCCGACGTCGCACGCCCGCGTCCCGAACCCGGCTCCTGGCCCGGATCCGACGGGCCACCACGAGCCGCATCCACCGGATCAGCACCGCGCTCCTGATCACCCTCCGCCACGGGACCGGGGCCCCGCGCGTCCTCCGGCACCGGCGTCCCGACGGGAGCCGTGGGCCCACCATGCGCCTCGATGGAGGCGACCCTGGAGGCCGCCTGCGCATCCGTTCCACCCGCCGGCGTCTCCGTCCGGGCAGCGCGGCGCGGCTCCAGTCCCGCCGCCGCGGCGGCACGCGCCTCGAACGCGGACGGGGCCGCTTCCGGAGCAGGCGGCTCCGGCGCATCCTCTTCCGGCGCGGCCGCGGGGGTCGCCAGGACGCCCAGGTCCTCGAAGATGGGCGCCGGTCCACCGGACAGCGCCTGCTGGGCCTGGTCCAACCACTGCTTCACGCGCCCGTTGTTGGGCTGCAGCGCCACGGCCTTGCGCAGAATCGGCAGCGCGGAGCGGTACAGCCCGCGCTGCAGGAGCACGTCGCCAATGAGGTTGTAGGCGTACGGGTTGTCCCGCTCGATGGCGATGGCCTGGTCGAACTGCTCCATCGCCTCCGCAGGCCGCCCCAGCTGGATGAGCGCCTTGCCCCACAGCACCCGGCCCACGGTGGACGTGGGATGGTGGGAGATGCCCTGCGTACACACCTCGATGGTGCGCTGCGCGTCTCCCTTCTCCAGCAACGCCTTCGCCAGCTCCACGAAGACGGAAGAGGTCGGGTCCTGCCGGAGGAGCTGCTCGTAACGCTCCACCATCGACTTGGCCATGTTGAGTCGCGACTCCGGTGCGCTTAGCGGGGGAGCGCGGACCATACCACTGCCCTCGTCCGTTCCGCCCAGCGGCTGGTAGCGTCGCGCGCATGAACCGCCTGCCTGCCCTGATGGTCGCCCTGGTCCTCGGTGGGGCCTGTGCCCACACCCCTCCCAAGTCGGACCTGGAAGCGCTCAAGCCCGTCGTCGAGGGCTTCCACAAGAACCTGCGCTGGAGGAACTACCGCGCCCTGTCCACCTTCCTCGTCCCCGAGGAGCGCAAGGACTTCGACAGCAAGCGCCGCGAGCTCCACGACGACCGCGACCTCACCGTCACCGACTACGAAATCGAGGACGTGAAGCTCGCCGAGGACGGCCGCCGCGCCACTGTCCACAGCCGCATCCAGTGGATGCGCCTGCCCTCCGTCACCGAGCAGAACGACACCGTCACCTCGGAGTTCATCTTCCGGGACGGCGTCTGGCTGCTGGAGAAGCAGCAGTCCGGTCCCTTCGCGGGTGAGCTGGAGCCACGGGAGGCACCGTCGGCGCCGTCTCCGTAGCCCGCAAAAAAGTCGCCCACCGTCTCGGGGCCGGCCGAGACGATGGGCGTCGAGGATTCCCCAATGGAACCCCCTACCAGGGTGACGATGTCGCGCGGTACTTCCGGCCCGCTGCGACCCCGCCGTGTTGCCTGGTCTCTAGAGCAATGCGAGTGCCAACCGCTCAGCCCCCCTGCCCC
>NZ_RAWN01000316.1:0-7081 GCF_003668895.1 Corallococcus sp. AB045 | reverse complement strand
GAGGCGGCTTCGACGTCCCGCCCGTGCCTCCCGTGCGGCCCGGAATCGTCAGCTTCTGCCCGACGTAGATCTTGTTCGGATCCGCGATGTGGTTCGCCTGCTGCAACGCCCCCACCGTCGTGCCGTACCGCCCCGCGATGCCGCTCAGCGTGTCCCCGCTGCGCACCGTGTACGAAGCGCCCCCGGACGACGGCGGCTTCGACGTCACCGGCGCCGCGCCCCCACCCGCGCCCGGAATCGTCAGCCGCTGGCCCACTTGGATCTTGTTCGGGTTCGCGATGTGGTTCGCCTTCGCCAGCGCGCCCACCGTCGTGCCGTGCCGCCCCGCGATGCCGCTCAGCGTGTCCCCGCTGCGCACCGTGTAGCTGCCCGCCTTCGACGGCGCCGCCTGGAACCCGTCCGGGACCGTCAGCCTCTGGCCCACGCGGATGAGGTTCGCGTTCGCGATGTGGTTCGTCTTCTGGAGCGAAGCCACCGACGTGTTGTAGCGCTGCGCGAGGCCGCTCAACGTGTCGCCGCTGCGAACGGAATAGGTCGTCACGAATGGAACTCCGGGAAAAGATGGAATCAGTGCCCGGATTTTCGCGACGCCTGGGAATTAGTTTCCCAGGAAGACCTACTTTTCAGGTTACTGCATCTATCCGCTATTGCTGCGCCTTCGAGTCACGCAACCGTTGCTGAAGGTCGCGGGCGGCGCCGGTGTCGTGCATCACGACGAGGCTCTGCACGTAGTACGCGAGCGCCCAGAGGTTCTCCTCCGGGATGGCGCCCTTCCACGACGGCATGGCGGCGCCGCCGACGCCCGCGGCCATCACGCGGTAGAGGTCCTCGCGCTGGGCCTGCGCGGTGTACGGCTGGCCCTCCACTCGAGTGTCCTGCGGCCACACGGTGCGCAGGCGGTGGAAGAGGAAGTCTGGCGGCAGCACCTTGGCGAACTGCGTGGCCTCGCCCTTCGCGTCCACGGTGAGCGAGTAGTCCGAATCCCGCTGCAGCGCGGTGTACGGATCCGCGTTCGCCAGGTTCACCTTGCGGCCGGTGACGCTCTCCATGAGCGCGGCGAGCTCCGCTCGGGGCAGGTACGCGACGTGGCAGCTGGCGCAGCCCGCGTTGCCCTTGCCGGCCACGTGGTAGACGGTGCGGCCGCGCGCCACTGCCTCGGCTTCACGGCCCTTCCACGGGTCGTCGGACAGGGCGATGGCCGCGCCGGGCGACTCCTGCTTCCAGCGCGGACTGAAGGTCTTGAGGTACTGCACCACGGCGTCCACGTCCGCCGGAGGCACGTCCCACGCGAACATGGGCGTGCCGTGCAGGCCCCGGCGCAGCGTGCGCTTCAGCGCGTCGTCAGTGGGCAGCTCTCCCGCCGCCACGCCGCCGAACTTGTACAGGCCCTGGTGGAAGTTGCGCGGAGGAGGCCGCATCCCGGAGCCCGCCGGGCCCTGGCCGTCGCCCTTCTCGCCGTGACAGGACGCGCAGTAGTGCGTGTAGACGTCGTATCCGCGCGCCAGCGTCGCGGCGGGGATGACGGTGCCGTCCGCGAGCTTCAGGGGCTCGAAGGAGGGCGTCTCCTTGCGGCACGCGGGAGCGAGCGCCCCCAACGCGAGCACGGCGAGCACACGGAACGAGAAGCAGGGAGTGGGCTTCATGGGAGGTACACCACCGCGAAGAGGACGCTGTACATCACCGTCGAACACCACCAGCCAGGCAGGGCGCGCCGCAACGGAGCGCTTGCGTCCTGACCGCGAAGAACGCGAAGTCCCGCGCGCAGCAAGCCCACGAGCACGACCGCCAGATGCACGGCCTGCACCGCCGACAAGCCATACAGCGCGGAGGCGAAGACGCCGCTGTCGGGGATGCGCAGGTCCCGGTACCAGAACAGCACGTGCAGCCAAGCCGCCTGCGTCGCGAGGAACGCCGCCCCGGTGCCCAGCACGCCCGCCAACGTGAGCCGGCCCGGCCGCGGCTGCCGAAGCGCGACGTGCAGCAGCACGACCCCGATGACGAGGAGCCCACCGGCCAGCGCGGGGACGAGGACGCCGGGGCGCGCGGACGCGGGAGGCCAGAAGCCGCGCAGCCGGTAGAAGCCCGCGGTGAAGGCCATCGCGCAGAAGAGCATCGCCGCCGCGCCATGCGCGATGACGACCCCGAACCAGAGGTTCGCTTCGTCGCGCTGGGGGGACGTGGAGGCCAGCGTCCCGGCGGGGTCGTTCGTGCTCACAGGGCTGGACTCTCGCATGCCTGGGCCCGGCGGAAAGCACCAGGAAGCCGGGCGGCCCCCCGTCCCTCGGAGCGGCGCCCATCGACCGAATCACCTCCATGCATCACACCCGTGAGCCGGAACGGGCAATCGCGTGAGTCGCGGCGCAACGCACGATGCCAGTCCGGGCAGTGCCCACGAGCTTCCAGGCAGCGTGGCATGGAAACCCGGCGCTAACGGCCCCGCGCCTCCGGGACTGCCAACGCACGAGGCCAGCCCGGGTAGTGCCCACGGGCTTCCAGGCTTCGTGGCACGGAAACCCAGCGCCAACGGCCCCGCGCCTCCGGGCCTGCCAACGTACGAAGCCAGCTCGAGCGGGGCCCACGCGCCTCCATGCATCGTGGCATGGAAACCCGGCGCTGACGGCCCCGCACCTCCGGGATGCGATGTGTCCCTGGCTCGGCCGTGCCTCCCCCGACGCAAGAACCCCGCGTGTGTCCCGGCCCGCCGGTAGTAGCCTGTCGCGCTGACTCCGATGGAACCCGCGCCCACTCCGCTCGCAGCGCCGTCCCCGTCCGTTCCTCCTCGCGCTTCGAGGGGCCTGGATGTCTGGCCGTTGATCATCGTGGCGCTGGGCGCCTGGATGCTGCGCGCACTGGCGTTCTTCCATCGCTCCGGCGCCATGGGCTACCCCATGGACTACGACGAGGGCGTGTACTTCTCCGCCGCGTCGCTCCTGCTGCGCGGGGACCTGCCCTACCGCGACTTCATCTTCGTCCACCCGCCAGGAAGCCTCCTGCTCTGGGCTCCCGGCGCCGCGCTCACGCTGGGGCTCGACGCGGCCACCGCCTACGGCATCACCCGCTACCTCGCCGCCGCAGTGGGCGCGCTGTGCGTGTTCCTCGCCGGCCGGGTGGCCTGGCGCGCCTGGGGTCCGCTCGCGGGCTGCGTGGCCGCGCTCGCCTACGCCGCGTATCCGGAGGCCGCCCTCGTGGAGCGCGGCACCTTCCTCGAGCCCCTGCTCAACGTCCTGTGCCTGGGCTTCGCGAACCTCTGGCTCGCCTCCGGCCCCCACTCCCGAGCACGCCGCATCGGCGCGGGCGTGCTCCTGGGGCTCGCCATCTCCGTGAAGATTCCGGGGGGACTGTGGCTCATCGCCGCGCTGCTCGCGCGCCCGGGGAAGGAGTCCTGGCGTCACGCGCTCCTGCCCGTGCTCGTCGCGTTCGCCACCTTCGTCGTCGTCGTGGGCCCCCTGGCCGCGCTCGCCCCGTCCGAGTTCCTCCGCGACGTCATCACCTTCCAGGCCGTGCGTCCCCCGGATGGTGAGCTGGACCGCTGGCTGCGCCTGCGCGAGATCTTCCACGAGCGCCGGTGGGGCGAAGTCCTCCTCGCCCTCGTGGGCCTGGGCACCGCGTGCGTGCGCGCCTTCCGAGCCGCTCCGGAGCACCGCCCCGCCGCGCGCTTCTTCGCCTGCGCGTTCGTCCTCAGCGTGGTCCTGTTCCTCGCGTCACGGACCTACTGGAACCAGTACAACGCGCACCTCGCCGCTTCGGAGGCCGTGCTCGCGGGCCTGGGCGCTTCCGTGCTCCACGCCTTCAGCACCCGCTGGGGCCGCACGGCCTCACACGCCGTGGCCGCGCTCCTGCTCGCCGCCGCGTTCATTCCCGGCGCCCGGCACGTCTACCAGAGCGCCCAACTGCAGGCCCCGGACGTGGTGGCGCTCGCGAAGCACATCCGCGCGGACGTGCCTCCCAATGCGTGCCTCTTCTCCTTCGAGCCCGGCTGGGCGCTCGCGGCGGGCCGGCTCCCCATGGGCGCCACGCCCATCGTGGATGGCTACGCCACCATGCTCCAGGACGCCATGAGCACCGGCGACCGCTTCGAGACCACCGACGAGGCCCTCTCCTCCTCCGATGCCCAGCAGGCCCTGCGCATCACGCTGGGCGCCTGCCGCTTCGTCGTCCTCGGCTGGCGGGGCACCTGGCAGCTCACGCCGGAGAGCCGCCCCTGGTTCAAGCAGCGCTTCATCCGCCGCTTCCCCGAGGGCGACGCCGGCGGCGTGGACCTCTGGGAGCACCGCTAGCCGGCGCCCTCCACCCCGGGCACCGGCGGAACCACCGGCTCCGCCACGGACACGCCCGAGGGCATCGGCTCCGCCTGACCAATCCAATCGCGACCCAGTTGCTCCTGTACTTCCGGTTGCGACAGCGCATGCGGCCCGCGCAGCACCACGGCGCCAGGGCCCGCGTCCATCCACTCCAGCGTGCCCACCTGCCACGGGTTCGGCTCCGCGGCCCGGCCCCACTTGAGCGTCCGCACCAAGTTCACCACGAACACCAACTGCACCGCGCCCAAAGCGAACGCGGCCCAGCTGGTCCACCGGTTCAACGTGAGCAGGTGCGCGAGGAACGTGTACTGGTACGGGTCATAGAGCCGCCGCAGCTGCCCCGCGTAGCCCGCCACCAGCTGTCCACCGAAGACGGCGATGAACAGCACCGCGCTCAGGAGCACGTGCACCTTGGCCATGCGTTCATCCAACGCGCGCCCGTACATGCGGGGGAACCAGAAGTAGAGCCCCGCGAACACCGCGAGGAAGCTGGCCGCGCCCATCGTCAGGTGGAAGTGGCCCACCACCCACATCGTCCCGTGCAGCGGCACGTCCGTCGCCACCGCTCCCAGCGCCAGTCCCGTGATGCCGCCCAGGCCGAAGACCACCATCGTCGCCAGCGCCGCGAGCATGGGCGACGTGAGCCGCACGCTGCCCCGCCACAGCGTCATCAGCCAGTTGAGGAACATCACCTGCGCCGGCAATGAAATCAGCAGCGTCAGCACCATGAACGTGCGCCCCAGCACCGGCGCCATCCCGCTGGTGAACAGGTGGTGCGCGTACACCGCGCCGCTCAGCGCCGTCACCACGCCCATGGACCCTGCCGTCAGCCGGTAGCCGTGCGCGGGCTTGCGGCTGAAGAACGCCACGAAGTCCCCCACCATGCCCCACGCGGGCAGGATGAGGATGTAGACCTCCGGGTGGCCGAACAGCCAGAACAGGTGCTGGTACACCACCGGGTCGCCGCCCCCGCCCACCGCCGCCGCGCCCGCGATGAAGAACTGCGTGCCCGCCACCCGGTCCAACAACAGCAGCACCGTGGCCGCCGCCAACACCGGCACGAACAGCACGTTGAGCACCGCGCCGTAGAACAGCCCCCACACCACCAGCGGCATCCGGTCCCACGTCATCCCCGGCGCGCGGCAGCGCACCACAGTGACGACGAAGTTGAGCCCGTACAGGAACGCGGACACGCCCACGCACAGCACCGCCACCGTCACCAGCGTCTGCCCCAGCCCCGGCGTGAACGCGGGCGTCGCCAGCGGGGGATACGACGTCCACCCCGCGCTCGCCGGCCCCAGCCGCACCACGAACGACACCAGCATCAGCGCGCCGCCCACCGCGTAGGCCCAGAAACCGAACGGCGACAGCCGGGGGAACGCCATCTGCTTCGACCCGATGGCCAGCGGCAGCACGAAGTGCCCCAGCGCGCCGAAGAGCAGCGGCGTCACCGCGAAGAAGATCATCAAGAGGCCGTGCATCGTGAACACGGCCGTGTACGTGGGCGGCGTCAGCGCGCCCTTCGACTCGGGCAACACCCATGCGAGCCCCGGCACCGGCTGCCCGGGCCACGCCCACTGGAAGCGGATGAGCATGGCCAAGAGGCCACCTATCAGCAGGAACAGGAACCCGCCCCACAGGTACTGCCGCGCCACGCGCTGGGGGTCCGTCGTCCAGAGCGACTTCAGCAGCGCCCCCGCCTTCATGGCGTCCTCCACACCCAGCCCCAGTGGGCCGCTGTGTCATCCGGGTCGTAGCCCTGCTCCGCCTTGAGGCTCGCCTCGCGCAGCCACGCCGCGTACGCCTCCGGGGACAGCGCCGTCAGCATGCCGCGCATCCGGTAGTGGCTGGTGCCGCAGTGCTGGTAGCAGGCCACCTCCCACGCGCCCTCGCGAGCGGCCTGGAACCACGTCTGGTTCACGCGGCCCGGAATGGCGTCCAGCTTCACGCGGAAGGCCGGCAGCGCGAACCCGTGCACCACGTCCGTGGAGACCAACTGCACCCAGACGGGCACGTCCGCCGGCACGCGCAGGTCGTTCCACGTGACCACGTCGTCCTTCGTGCCAAACGCCCCGTCCGCGCCCGCGTACCGCGCCTCCCACGACCACTGGTGCGCGTTGATCTGGATGCGCACCGTGCGCGGATCCTCCGTGGGGACGCGGAAGTTCCAGAGCACGTCGTCCAGGTAGCCCTGGGAGCCCAGGAACAGCGTCCCATCCACCACGGCGAACACGCCCACGGCCAGCCCCAGCACCCACGCCCGCGAGCGCCGCGTGCCCCCGTCCGGCGCCACCTTCCGGGCACCCCGGAAGCGCAACACCGCCAGCAACATCCACCCGAGCATCACCGCCGCCAGCGCCATGTCGAAGCCGTGGCTCGTGGCCAGCAGCGCGTCGATGCGGTCGCCCGTCGCGCTCGCGTTCTCCGGCGGCGCCAGGCTCCAGGCGCCACGCGCGGGCGGCACCGCCAGGGGCGCCTGCGCATCCGGCGGCGCGACGTCGCTCGCGGACGACGGGGACAACGCCGGGGACTCCGCCATCACGGATGCTCCTGTTCCACGGGGGCCGAAGCCCGCTCCACTCGCCCCGCCCGCCAGGCCGCCCAGAGCCCCACGCCCACCAGCGCGAAGGGCACCAGCATCAGCGCCAGCAGCAGCTCGCCTGCCCCACCCGGAGACTCCGGCGCCCGGGCCGTGCACGAAGGGCACGCCAGCGCCGCCGCCGGCACCAGCCCCCCGACGAGCCCGAGCCACGGCCCGGACTTCCGGAAGAGCCTCCCCG
>NZ_RAWN01000315.1:0-7101 GCF_003668895.1 Corallococcus sp. AB045 | reverse complement strand
CCGCCGCCCGCCGCCGCGGGAGGCCCGGCCCTCAGCCCGGAGCAGCTCACGGACCTGGAGTCGCGCTGCGCGAAGCTCGACCAGATGGACTACTTCGAGCTGCTCGGCCTGGAGCGCACCGCCGTCCCCGGCGACATCAAGAAGGCGTTCTACAAGGAGAGCCGCGTCTACCACCCGGACCGCTTCTTCCATCTGGAGTCCAAGGCCCTCAAGGACCAGGTGAACGAGCTCTACAAGCGCGTCACCGAGGCCTATTACGTCCTGCGCGACGACACCAAGCGCAAGAAGTACCTCTCCGACATCGCCGGCCCGGACCGCGCGCAGAAGCTGCGCTTCACGGACGCCTCCGAGTCCGAGACCAAGGCCGCCGCGAAGAAGGAGCAGGAAGAGCAGATCGGCACCCACCCCAAGGGCCGTCAGTTCTACACGCAGGCCCAGAAGGACCTGGAGTCCGGCAACCCGTCCGCCGCGGAGCGCAATCTCAAGATGGCGCTCACCTACGAGCCCTCCAACGCCCGCTACAAGGAAGCCCTCGCGGAAGCCCAGAAGCAGACCGCGGACAAGTCCAAGGGCGATTCCTCGTTCAAGATCCGCTAGCGGCCCCCAGGAGCCCACCCCATGGTCATCGACCTCATCCTCCTGGGCATGGTGCTGTTCTTCGGCATCCTCGGCGCCCTCTCCGGCGCCGCCCGGCAGGTGGCCAACTCCGTGGGGCTCGCGGCGGGCTACTTCGTGTCGCGCAAGCTCGCGCCCCTCGCCGGCCCCAAGCTCGCCGTCGCGCTGGGCTCACCGCTGCTCATCGGAACGCTCTTCGGCACGGTGCTGCTCTTCGTCGTCACGTGGCTCACCGTGCGCTACGCCCTGGGCGCGCTGCTCCTGCGCTTCCTCTCCGGCAAGGACCCGGAAGAGCGCGGCCTGGACCGCACCCTGGGCTTCGTGCTCGGCGGTGGAAAGATGGCGGCCCTGTTCTGGGTCTGCCTGAGCGCGCTGACGTTCATGGAGCAGCACGTCATCGTCGCCGGCAAGCGCCTGGGCGTGGCCCCCAAGGACTCCGTCGCCTTCGACCTGTCCCGCCGCTTCAACCTCTTCGAGCTGACCCAGTTCGCCCCGCTGGAGGACCTGGTCCGGGTGGCCCAGGCCACGCACGACCCCGCCAAGGCGAAGAAGCTCCAGGAGGACCCGGCCTACAAGGCGCTGCGCAAGGACCCGCGCTTCCAGCTGGCCCTGTCGCACCGGGAGCTGAAGGACGCGCTGGAGCGCGGCGACACGCAGGCCCTGCTGCGCAACGACGCGATCCTCCAGCTCATCCAGGATCCGCAGGCGGCGGCACGGCTGGGCGCCGCCGCCCGGGCCTCCGAGAAGCCAACACCCGCTAAGCGTTGAGCTCCACGTCGTCCAGCGCCGCGAGCCGCGCCTTCACGAACTCCGCGTCCACCGTCACCTGGCGGTGCTTGCGCTCCGGCGCCTCGAACATGATGTCCGACATCACGTGCTCCAGGATGGAGCGCAGGCCACGAGCCCCCAGCCCGCGCGACATGGAGTAGCGCACCACCTCCCGCAGGCCGCTCTCCGGGAACTCCAGCTCAATCTCATCCAGCGCCAGCAGCTCCTTGAACTCGCGGGTGATGGCATCCGGAGGCTCGGTGAGCACGCGCAACAGGTCGGACTCGCCCAGCCGCTCCAACTGCACCATCACCGGCATGCGGCCCAGGAACTCCGCCATCATCCCGAAGTCCACCAGCTGCTTCGTGGAAATGCGCTTCTCCTTGCGCTTCGCCGCGAGCGCATCCGCGCCAAAGCCCATGGCCCGGCCGCCCTCGTCGCCAAAGTCGTGCAGGTCGCTGAACGTGCCCGCGCAGATGAAGAGGATGTCGCGCGTGTCCACCTGCACGAAGTCACTCTTGTTCCACGCCTGCGTGACATTCATGGGCACGTGCACCTCGCGCCCCTCCAGCAGCTTCAGGAGCGACTGCTGCACGCCCTCGCCGCCGATGTCGCGGCTGCCCGCGCCGTTGCGGGCGCCCTGGGTGCGGCGGGCAATCTTGTCCACCTCGTCGATGAAGATGATGCCCCGCTGGGTGTCCTCCACGGAGTGGTTCGCCTTGAAGAGCAGGTCGGACACCATCACCTCCACGTCCTTCCCGTAGTAGCCCGCCTCCGTGTACTCGGTGGCGTCCACGGTGGTGAACGGGACCTGGAGGATCTCCGCCAGGTTGCGCGCGATGTGCGTCTTGCCGCTGCCCGTCGGTCCGAGGAGCAGGATGTTGGACTTCTTGATGAGGGACTGCCGGCGCATCCGCCGCGCCTGGATGCGCTTGAGGTGGTTGTGGGCGGCGATGGCCACCGCCCGCTTCGCGGCGTCCTGGCCGATGACGTACCTATCCAGCCGTTCGAAGATCTCCCGCGGGGTCAGTGGCGCTGCCTCTTCCCTGCGTGCGGACGACTCCATGTACCCTCCCCTTCTCTCCACTCGACCTCCCTGCGCTGCCTAGGTGGAAGGGTAGGAATTGGATGCTGACCGGCCCACCAGGGCCAGAGCCCGGAATGGGGCCCCTGCCCGCCTGCCTGCTCCTCGAACAGGCGGCTATTGAATGGATGGGTCGTTTCCGATAGTCCGGCCCCCCTCCCGTGTTCATGGGAGTTTCCACACCCCCGCCGCGCGCTCCACCGGAGGCACGAAACAACGATGGCCGCTCCCTCCCCTCAGCACCGCTGGACCCTGGCCGATGCCCACGAGCTGTACGGCATCCGCAACTGGGGCTCGCCCTACTTCGGCATCAACGACAAGGGCCACGTGTGCGTCCACCCGGACGGGCCCGCCGCTCCGAGCATGGACCTCAAGGAGCTGGTGGACGAGGTCCGCCGCCGGGGCATCGGCCTGCCGCTGCTCCTGCGCTTCACGGACGTGCTGCGCCACCGCGTGGTGCACCTGAACAGCGCGTTCAAGAAAGCCATCGCGGATCAGGGCTACAAGGGCCTGTACCGGGGCGTGTACCCCATCAAGGTGAACCAGCACCGCTACGTGGTGGAGACCATCATCGAGGCGGGCAAGGAGCACACCTACGGCCTGGAGGCCGGCAGCAAGCCGGAGCTGCTCGCGGTGATGGCGCTCCTGGACAGCGAGGACGCGCTCGTCATCTGCAACGGCTACAAGGACGAGGAGTACATCGAGACGGCGCTCTTCTACTCGCGCCTGGGCCGCAACGTCATCCTGGTGGTGGAGAAGCCCAGCGAGCTGCCCCTCATCGCGGAGGTGGCGCGCCGCACCGGCATCACGCCGCGGCTGGGCATGCGCGTGAAGCTGTCCACGCGCGGCGCCGGCAAGTGGGAGGCGTCCGGCGGTGACCGGTCCAAGTTCGGCCTGTCCTCTTCGGAGCTGATGAACTGCATCAGCTTCATGAAGGACGCGGGGCTGCTCTCCTCCTTCGAGCTGCTTCACTTCCACCTGGGCAGCCAGATCTCCAACATCCGCAACGTGAAGAACGCGCTGCGCGAGGTGGGCTGCTTCTACGTGGAGGTGGCCCGCCAGGGCGCGCCGCTGAAGTACCTGGACGTGGGCGGCGGCCTGGGCGTGGACTACGACGGCTCCCAGACGAACTTCGCCTCCTCCATGAACTACACGACGGAGGAGTACGCCAACGACGTCGTCTTCGGCGTGATGGAGGCGTGTGACCGCGCGGGCGTGCCGCACCCCACGCTCGTCTCCGAGTCCGGCCGCGCCGTCGTGGCGCACCACGCCGTGCTGGTGGTGGACGTGCTGGGCACCAGCGAGTTCGACCCGTCCCAGACGCCGGACAAGGTGGACGAGAAGGCGCCCTCCGTGGTGCGCAACCTCTATTCGACGTTCCGCGAGGTCACGAACAAGAACGTCATCGAGGCCTTCCACGACGCGCAGGACTCCAAGGAGGAGAGCCTCCAGCTGTTCTCCCTGGGCCACCTGTCGCTGGAGCAGCGCGTGGCGGCGGAGAACCTCTACTGGGCCATCTGCCACAAGATCCTGCGCGTGGCGCGCGAGGCCGGGGAGATTCCGGAGGAGCTGGAGGCCCTGGAGAAGCAGCTGTCGGACACGTACTTCTGCAACTTCTCCGTGTTCCAGTCGCTGCCGGACTCGTGGGCCATTGATCAGCTCTTCCCGATGATGCCCATCCACCGTCTGGCGGAGAAGCCGACCCGGCGCGCGACGCTGGCGGACATCACCTGCGACTCGGACGGGAAGATCGAGCACTTCATCGACAAGCGCGAGGTGAAGGACGCGCTGGAGCTGCACGCGCTCAACAGCGACGACTACTACCTGGGCATCTTCCTGGTGGGCGCGTACCAGGAGATCCTGGGCGACCTGCACAACCTCTTCGGGGACACGCACACGGTGCAGGTGTCGCTGGCTCCGGGCGGCGGCTACCTCATCGACCACGTCGTCGCCGGGGACACCGTGACGGAAGTGCTCAACTACGTGAGCTACAACAAGGACGACCTCGTCGCGAAGCTGCGCAAGTTCACGGAGCTGGCGCTGCGCCAGGGGCGCATCACCCTGGACGAGTCGCGCAACCTGCTGCGCGTCTACGAGGACGGCCTGTCCGGCTACACGTACCTGGAGCGGGAGGTGGACGCGACGTTCACCTCCGCCAGCCAGCTGCGCCTGCTGCCCGGCCCCGAGAACGGGGCGCGCACGCCCGTGACGCCCTCGGGGAGCTGAAGACCCTGACGGCTCAAGCCTCCGTCGGGACCGGTGCCTGTTCGCCGGTCTCGACGGATGTGTCGCTGAACGCGGCCTCCGTCGCGCGAAGCCGCAGCGTCTGGAGCGTCTCCAGTTGCCCGTCGGCGCGCTCGGCCAGGAAGGCGAAGTCGAACCGCGCCAGGCGCGGCTCCTTCGCGGCCACCTTCGCCAGGCTCCTCCACATGGACACGCGTCCGTGGGAGCCCACGCACAGTCCCTCCAGCTCCACCAGCCGGCTTAACGGTGAGTAGCGCAGCCAGGAGCCGTTGAGCTTCAGGCGTGACAGCTTCTCCGTCAGCCACGCGCCGCCCACCTTCAGCGGATCCACGCGCACCTCCAGCGCGGACATCACGGCCAACAGCGTGGCGCGGTCCTGCTCGATCAGCGGGATGAGCGTGGCCAGGTACTGCCCCACCGGGTTGCTGCGGTTCTCGCGCTCCGTCCGCTTCGCGAGGTCCAACCCCACGGTGGAGCCCAAGAGGTGGTCGTTGAGATAGATGCCCAGTCGCTTCAGATTCATGCCGAGTGCCCTCCCCCGAGGCATCAAAGAACTTCACGAGGGTGGGCACGACGAGTGCTTGCCGCACGCCGCCATTGGGGCTCGGAAGGCAGACAGCCTGCCGAGCCCCCTCACGGCCGCTTCAGTCCGGGTAGCCGAACGACGCCGTGACCTTCACATCCGGGTGGAGACTGCGCGCCACGGGACACTCGTGGGCGATCTTCTCCAGCATCACGCGCTGCTCCGGCACGAGTCCGGCCGGCATCAGGATGGAGATCACCAGCTCGCCAATCTTGCGCGGCGGCGGGGTCATCCGCTTCTCCACCGTCGCGCTCACCTCGCCCAGGGTGAAGCCCTCCTTGCCGGCCACCAGGTGCATGGTCGTCACGACACAGGACGCCAGCGCCGTGGCCACCAGGTCCGTGGGGGAGAAACTGCCGCCGGTGCCGCCGTTGTCCTTCGGCGCCTCCGTGGGCAACGTCGCGCCGGACGGGCCGTGCGTCACCTGCGTCTTCAGTTGGGGGGCACTCACCAGGGACATCACCACACCCGTCGCGGGCTGCTGACTCATCACCGTCTCCTTGGGACTTGAAGCCTGGGTTGGAAGGACTGCGCTCTAACGCACGAAGCTGTCGTGGGCCTTCGCATCCTTCTTGGAGGAAGGCTCGGCGTCCTCGACGCTCCAGTCCAGCGTCTTCATCAGCGACTTGCTGCGCTTCTTGACGTCCGCGTCCAGGAACTTCACCGCGTCGTCCATCTTGTCCATCAGGCGCATGGGCTTGCGCTTGTTCTTGGGCTCGCTGAACAGCGCGTGCGTGAGCCAGGGGAACACCGCCGTCACGTCGCAGTGCACGTACATGGAGCCCGTCTCCACCGCCTCCACGGACACCTTGCCCCAGGTGTGGCCCTCACCGGCCGGGCAGCTGGACAGCGCTCCGTTGTCCACCGGGTCCACGCAGAACTGCACGTCGATGTCGAAGCCCGACGTGGGGACATTGAGAATCTGGTCGAGCAGCGGCTCGCCCTGGAGCGTGTAGTTCTTGGGCACGCCGCCGCCCAGAATCCAGATGGCCAGCTTCCCGCTGCCGTTGTGGCGGCAGTAGTGCTGCATGGCGGCCATGGAATAGACGTCGTCGTTGATGTCGAGCTCGAACTTGAACTCATCACCGAGCAGGCGCTTCAGCTTCACGACGTTGAGGAAGATGGAGCCGTCCTGCACCGCGCCCACCCAGATGGGCACGCCGTGCTTGTAGCAGGTGGACAACAGCGACGGCTGCTTCACGCCCAGCTGCTTCTCGATGCCGTGGATGGCCTTGCCCAGGAGGTAGTGGAACTCCGGGGTGGTCATCTTCCGCTGGAACTGCGGCTGCCGGAGGATGGCGGAGAAGAGGCGGTCGGTGTCGAGCAGCGCCTCCTCCCAGAAGCCCAGGTCGTAGATGCGGATGATGCGCGCCAGGCGGTACTGGAGGTCGCCCGCGTTGGGGTTCACCTCGCGGATGCCGTGGCCGATGATGCGGTGGGCGTCGTGGTAGAGGTTGGCGCCCGTGGTGGTGATGGCGGAGATGATGCCCTTCTCCACCAGCGGGATGAGGCAGGACTGGTGCAGGCCCGCGGGCGTCATCGCGCCCGACAGTGTGAGGAAGATGGACGCGTCCTGCTGCACGGACTGCTGCATCAGCTCGAACGCGGTGCGCTCCTGGCGGCCCACGTAGGCGCTGAACGCGTGCGCGAGCAGCTCCGCCGGCTTCTCCTTGCCGGTGATGGGGCGCGGATCCGCCTTGCGCGCGTTCGCGTAGGCGGCGCGAAGGGTGGACTTCTTCGGGGTCTGGGTCTTGGCCATGGCGCGGCGATCTAACACCGCCGGCCTGCCAAGGGGAGGCCCGCCACC
>NZ_RAWN01000314.1:0-7136 GCF_003668895.1 Corallococcus sp. AB045 | reverse complement strand
GGCCAAGGGTGTCGCCCCGCGCCCGCTCCGGTGTGGCTCTTCCTCGGGTCGGAGTCCCCGCTGAGCCCTCGTGGGGAGGGGGCTGGAATCAGGTGCCTTCGTGGCCGCCGAGCGACGTGTCCCAGAAGTGCGCCTCGATTTTGTGGCCGTCCGGATCCCTCACGAAGCAGCCGTAGTAGGGCGGGCCATACAGGGGACGCGGGCCAGGGGCGCCGTCATCGATGGCTCCCGCCTTGAGGGCCGCCTGATGGAAGGCATCCACTGCCTGCTTCGACGTGGCGATGAAGCAGAAGTGCGTGCCATTGCCCACGGTCGCGGGCTTCCCGTCGATAGGGGCCTGGACCCAGAACTCCGGGAACTGGCGGCCGTAGGCCACCGCGTTCGGGAAGTCCAACACCCGCCGGCAGCCCAGCGGAGTGAGGACCGCGTCGTAGAAGGCCACGGCGCGCGCGAAGTCGTTCGTGCCAATGGAGACGTGGGACAGGATGCTCGGGTTCTCGTCACTCATGGCGGCAGGGATAGCACGCGCCACTGGAGCCGGACGTGACGCTCGCGCTCCAATCGCTGGAGCGCCGCGCGGTGTGCGTGGCCACGCGGCGCCTCCTGCGTCTCAAGGGCTGACCGGGGCTCCCCCGGCCTTCCAGAATCAGAGGGCCAGGGGAACGGGTGTCGGGACCGCGCTCAGTCGTCCTGGAGGCTGTTCATCGAGGGGCAGTAGGTCGCGTACCCGTGGCCCGAGACGGTGGCGCCGTTCTCGTAGGTGGCGTTCACGTCGAAAGCCACGAAGTGCTTCGCGGGAGGAGGCGTCCCGGCCTTGATGCAGCTGGGGCAGAGCGAGGCCGCCACGGGCGTGAAGGTGCGGCTCGTTTCGCTAGCGGCCCACTCCTGCATGAGCGCGCCATCGAAGTCGAACAAGTACGATATCGGTCCACCCGCCGTGGAGCCCGTCTGCGGGGTTGTGTCCACCGGTGCCGTCACCCATTCGAGAGTGGCGATCTGCGGCGGGAGTGGCGCTGTCAGAGACGGGCACTCATCCGTCTCGCCGTTGCTGAGCTCGAACACCAGCCGCCACGGGTCCGCGGCGGTCGTCGGCTCCACGTAGCCGAAGTAGGCGTGGTTCAGGGCCACCTGGTTCTCGTCCATCTGGGCCGTGACGGTGGTGTCCTGGCACGTGCCCTCGCAGGTGCCGAAGGGGTCGGTGCCTGCATCCGTGCTGGTGCCCGCGTCGGGCTCGGTGCCCGCGTCGGGAGTGGTGCCTGCGTCCGGTTCGGTGCCTGCGTCCGGTTCGTCGTTCTGGAGGCGGTCGAGCGAGGGGCAGTAGGTGGCGTACCCGTGGCCGGAGATGGCGCCGTTCTCGTAGGTGCCGTCCACATCGAAGGCCACGAAGTGCTTCGCGGGAGGCGTCCCGGCCTTGATGCAGCTGGGGCAGAGCGAGGCCGCCACGGGCGTGAAGATGAGGTTCGTGCTTTGAGCGGAAGGAGGCCAGGAGAGGAGCGCGCCATCGAAGTCGAGCAGCGTCGCGGTCGGTCCACCCTCCCCCGAGGAGCCCGTCTGCGGAGTCGTGTCCACCGGCACCTTCACCGAGTAGACGTTGACGAGCTGCGGAGGGGTGGGCGCAGTATCGGACGGGCACTCATCCGTCGATCTGTTGTTGATCTCGATCCACAGCGTCCACGGGTCCCCGGCATTCGTCGGCTCCGTGTAGCCGAAGTAGGCGCGGGGCAGGACGCGCTGGTTCCCGTCGATCTGAACCGTGACGGCGGTGTCCTGGCACGTGCCCTCGCAGGTAATGAAGGGGTCGGTGCCTGCATCCGTGCTGGTGCCCGCGTCGGAAGTGGTGCCTGCGTCCGGCTCAGTGCCTGCGTCAGGGGTGGTGCCCGCGTCCACTTCAGCGCCAGCATCGGCCTCGGTGCCCGCGTCCACTTCGGTGCCCGCATCGGCCTCGGTGCCCGCGTCCACTTCAGAGCCCGCATCGGCCTCGGTGCCCGCATCGCCCTCGGTGCCCGCGTCCACTTCAGTGCCCGCATCCACTTCGGTGCCAGCGTCAGACTCGGTGCCCGCGTCAGACTCGGTGCCAGCGTCCACTTCGGCGCCCGCGTCGAACTCGGTACCCGAGTCGGGCGGAGGGCCTGCGTCGGGTCTGGTGCCCGCATCCGACGGGGTATCGCCGTCATCAGAGCCACAAGCAGAAAGGGTAGGTACGACCGCGAGGGAGAAAATCAACAGGGAGAGAATCGGATGTCGCAGGGTCATGCCGCGGATTGTCACGGGTTCCGTGACGAGAAGCGAGCCGGCTTGTCCCTCCGCGTCATCGCCTCTTGGCGACAAGCCCGGATTGACCCCAACCCGCGATCATCGGTCTGGTGTGGGGGCCTGGGAGGAGCGGGAGGCCCTGCCGTGCGAGGACCCGAGTGCGCGCGGACGCAGGCATCCGGCTGAAACCGTTTTCGCTCCTCATGGGCCCCCACTATCCTGTGTGGCCGAGAAGCCCGGCATCGTGGCTGTCCGTGAGTTCCCGGCCAGTCGCGCGCTGTCTACCCAGGAGATGATATGTCGAGCGAGTACCCCCAGGAGCAGTTGCTGGCCTTCGTCCAGGCCATGGCCAACGTGGCGGCGAGCGACGGCCGTATCACCGAGGAGGAGCGCCAGCAGCTCGATGAGGTGGTGCTGAACATCGGCCTGTCGCCCCGCGACCCGCAGGTCGCCGCGCTCATCGAGGCGGAGTTCCAGAAGCCTGGCCGGCTCTCCGACATCGTCGGCAAGATTGAAATCCGCGAACTGCGCGCCTCCCTGCTGCGCATGCTCGTCGAAGTGGCCTGTGCCGACGGAGAGCTCGCCACCGAGGAGCGCGCGTCGGTGAAGGAGGCCGCCACAACCTTCGGTTACGACGCCGCGGTCGCCGACGAGCTCATCACCTGGACGCTCGACTCCATCAAGCTCGATCAGCGCGAGCGCGACATCATGTCGAAGCTGCTCTGACGAGCCGCCCGCATTTCCTGTTCCTGGCTCCGCCGGGAACAGGGAAGGCGGGGTGGGCAGAGGGGCCGCGGCGTCACTCCAGGAGCGCGGCTGGAGGTGATTCGTCGCGCCAACCCGAGTCGGAATATGCGCTCACGGAGTGGCTGCCGAAGAACCAGAGGCGCTCGGAGGTCGCGGCCATCCACGAGGTCCTCGACATGCCCGGGACGCTCAACGGCTCCAGCGATGGGGGGCTCCCGTAGACATCTCGAACACCGCACCCGACTCGGCGGACACGAAGCACCGCCCCCGCCACATCTCAACGCAACTGAAGGTCTCATCCGTGTACGGGGGCGACACCGCGCTCCACTCCCCGCGCTAGCCTTCTACGACGAAGCGCGCGTCGCCGGGTGAGCGGAGCGCCAAGAGGGGCAGCTCGCTGCTCGCCTGCCGGACTCCCTCATCCACGCGCTCCCAGGTTGAGCTGCCGAGGGTGCGGCCAAAGACCATCCGGCGCATGCCCGCGACAAAGAGTCGAGCGCCCACGACCCGGAGGCTGGAGACAGTGCGCAGCACACTCGGGCTGTAGTCTTCCGGATGAATCCGCTCCTCGCTCGAGCCCGCGACGTCGTTGCGAACCTTCAGCATGCCGTCGTAGGTGAACGAGGTGGGAGGGGTGCGAGCGATTCTGGAGCACCTGGGCCGGCGTGTACCCCATGGGGCTCGAGCGGCTTCTCCACACGCTTGGCTCACTGATGGCCTTTCCTTGGGTGTATTGGGTTTGAAGTCTGTCCGAGACCGCGTGAATAGGCTGCTGCTCATTGGGGCGTTAAACACCTGAAGGTTTCGAGAGGCCTTCGCCTCATGCGCCAGTTGGTTTTGGTGTCTGCCCATTCCCCTGAAGCAAGCCATCCGCGGCTCCGGAGAGGCTGAAACGGGGGATTCTCAAGTGACCTCGGATGGGGTGAGAGGGACCCTTGACGCGAGCAGGCGCAGACTTTGTCTGCATCGATTTTGCTCATCACTGACTCTCCTATTACAGATGTCTCAGGGAGCGCCTTCCATTGCGCCCCACGACGAGTCCCTGGGATTCGTCAAATCCCATCTGGAGGTCATTGATGCCGCAAATACCGAGGAGGGTCTCCCTCCGTCCGCTGAATCTGTTTGTCGCTGCATTGGCGCTCGCCCTGACCGTGGCCTGCGGAGGGGAGACGGGCGTGGGCGAGGCGAGCCTCGGAGTGTCTGCCCAGGCTTTGACGGAGAATGACATCAGCCGTGTCACCGTGACGGTGAGTGGCGCCGGTATCGCGCCGGACATCTCTCGCAACCTGTTCAAGACCTCCGGGCAGTGGAGCGGAACCCTGGGAGGGATTCCCGTGGGCTCCGGCCGCACCTTCCTGGCCCGGGCCTATGACGGCTCCAATACCCTGCTGTACGAGGGGCAGGTCACCGGGGTCACCATCTCCCAGGACTCGACGGCGGCGGTCTTCATCCTGCTGCAGCAGAAGACGGCCCCCACGCCCTTCCGCAACAGCGCCCCGCGCATCAGCTCGCTGGTGGCGTCCTCCACCCAGCTGGAGCCGGGCCAGTCCGCCGCGCTCTCGGTGACGGCGACGGACGCTGACGGTGACACGCTGAGCTACGCCTGGACGGCCACGGCGGGCGCCCTGGCCAACGCCACGAAGGCAGGTGCCACCTGGACCGCGCCCACCACCGAGGGGCCCTACACCCTCAACGTCAGCGTGACGGACGGCAAGGGCGGCCAGGCCGGCTTCTCCCTGGTCATCAACGTGTTGGCCGCCAAGGGCAAGGCCACGGTGACGACGTCCTTCAACACCTGGCCCGTGGTGAGCCAGGTGTCCGGCACCAAGGGCCAGGTGCTGCCCGGTGAGAGCACGACGCTCGAAGTGACGGCGGCAGACCCGGATGGCGACATCCTGACGTTCACCTGGAGTGACGACTGCGGTGGCAGCTTCAACAACGCCACCGTCAAGAAACCCACCTGGAAGGCTCCGGCCACCCAGCCGGCCAGTGGTACCTGCACCGTGTCCGTGGCGCCCAATGACGGCCGCGGCGGAAGCACCCAGGGCTCGCTCCGCATCACCATCGGCCTGCCCGACGTCCCCAACGCCGCCCCCGTCATCAGCCAGACCTTCCAGTCGGCCGACACCGTGGCGGCGGGCGGGACGTTGGACGTGCTCGTGGTGGCGCACGACCCGGAGGGCACCGCCCTGTCCTTCACCTGGAGCGCCAGCGGCGGCACGTTGGGCACCCCGACCACCTCCGCTTCCCAGAGCGAAGTGCTCTGGACCGCGCCCGACAGCGGTGGCCCTTTCACCCTCACCGCGGTGGTCCAGGACGCGGGCGGGGCACAGGCGACGCAGACCTTCACCGTCAGCCTGCCCTAGCCCGAGCGCAGCGCCGCCCTCCTCATTTCCCGTGAACCTCTTGCTCCTTTTGGGAACCCCTTGAATCGACCACACCCATTCCAACCTCTGGCGCTCCTCCCGTTGCTCCTCATGACGCTTGCGGCCTGCGGGCCTGCTGCTGTCCAGGAGGGCTCGGCCGACATCGCCGTCTCAGCCCAGGCCCTCTCGACTTCAGACGTGGCCAGGGTCACCCTCACGGTGAGCGCCGCTGACCTCTCCGCTGACGTTGTCGCCAACCTGCAGAATACCGGTGGCCAGTGGAGGGCCGTCCTGGGGGCGATTCCGGTCGGCGCCAACCGCACCTTCCGCGCCCAGGCCTTCGATTCCTCCGACACCCAGGTCTACGAGGGGCAGGCCACCGGCGTCACCATCACCTCGGGCACCACGGCCGCCGTGATCATCGTGCTGCAGCAGACGACGGCTCCAACGCCCTTCGTCAACAGCGCTCCCAAGATCACCGGGCTCACGGCCTCCAGCAGCCGCGTGGACGTGAACGAGTCCGTCACGCTCGCCGTCACCGACACGGATGCCGATGACGATGCACGCAGCTACGCCTGGACGGCGACCGGTGGCACCTTCGTCGACGAGACCACCGCCAGCCCGACGTGGACCGCACCGGCCACGGAGGGAACCTATACGCTGAATGTGAGCGTGACGGATGGGAAGGGCGGCCAGGCGGGCATCTCCCTGAAGATCGCCGTGGTGCGTGCCAGGGGCGCGGCGACTGTCGCCGTCGCGTTCAACACCTGGCCCGTGGCGACCCAGGTGACGGGCACTCCGTCCAGCCAGGTGGCCCCCGGTGGCATCGTGAGCCTGGATGTGGCTGCGGTGGATGCCGACAACGATGCGCTGACCTATCGCTGGGCCGATGATTGCGGCGGCAGCTTCAGCGCAACCACGGAGCAGCGTCCGACCTGGGCGGCGCCGGCCTCGGCTCCTCCGAGCGC
Source organism: Corallococcus sp. AB045 (assembly GCF_003668895.1). NCBI lineage: Bacteria > Pseudomonadati > Myxococcota > Myxococcia > Myxococcales > Myxococcaceae > Corallococcus > Corallococcus sp. AB045. The sequence goes on along the minus strand of NZ_RAWN01000314.1, from coordinate 802 downwards.
GGTGTGCAAGGTGACGGTGAGCTTGAACGATGGACGCGGCGGGAGCACGACGGGCCAGTTGGGCATCAACGTGGGGCTGCCCCAGATTCCCACCCGGCCTCCCGTCATCGATCAGCTCTTCCAGTCAACCGACACCGTTGCCGTGAACGGGACGGTGACGCTGGTCGTGAGCGCCTACGACCCCGAGGGTGCGGCGCTGACCTTCACGTGGAGCGCCACCTCCGGGAAGCTGGGAACCCCCGTCACCAGCGCCTCCCAGAGCGAGGTCCTCTGGACGGCTCCGGCGCTGGGAGCTTCGTCGCTCATCACCCTGGTGATTCAGGATGCGAGCGGACAGAAGACGACCCAGACCTTCGCGATCAGCCTGACTGGTGGCGTCATGCAGACCTGCGTGAAGGCTGTCACCTCGTACCTGAGCAAGGTGAGTCCGTATGGCTCGCCCCTCACCGTGAACTACAGCATGGTGGGCGGCGGTGGCGGTGGCAGCGGTTACGACTGGGCAGGCACCAACGGCACCAGGGTCAATGGGAGCTTCACGCTGGCGGCTGGCGCGAGCCTGGAGGTCTTCGTCGGCGGTGGCGGCGGCTGGGGCTACTATTACGCTGGGGGCTATGGCGCCGGCGGCGCGGGCTATTACGGCGGCGGAGGCAGTGGGGCCCCTCCCAGTGGGGTTGGCGGCGGCGGAGGGGGTGGCAGCAGCGCGATCCTCCACGCGGGCCAGCTCGTCGCGGCCGCGGCCGGTGGTAATGGTTCAACTTGGGGCGGCGGCGGCGGGAGCACCGTGGGCGGTGCGGCGGGGGGG
>NZ_RAWN01000313.1:0-7144 GCF_003668895.1 Corallococcus sp. AB045 | reverse complement strand
GGGTGGGTTCGGTGGCCTGTTCGCACTGCCGCCCGGCAAGTACCAGGCGCCGGTGTTGGTGGCGGGCACCGACGGGGTGGGCACCAAGCTGAAGGTGGCCTTCCTTGCGGGGCGCCACGACACGGTGGGCATCGACCTGGTCGCCATGTCGGTGAACGACATCCTCACCTGTGGCGCGGAGCCGCTCTTCTTCCTGGACTACTTCGCCACGGGGAAGCTGGAGGTAGACGCCGCGGCGGAGGTGGTCAAGGGCATCGCGCTGGGCTGCGAGCAGGCGGGGTGCGCGCTGCTGGGCGGGGAGACGGCGGAGATGCCGGGCTTCTACGCGCGGGGCGAGTACGACGTCGCGGGCTTCTGCGTGGGCGTGGTGGAGCGCTCGGCCATCATCGACGGCAAGACGGTGCAGCCGGGGGACGCGCTCATCGGGCTCACGTCTTCGGGGTTGCACAGCAACGGCTACTCGCTGGCGCGCAAGGTGCTGCTGGACGACGCGAAGCTGCCCCTGGACATGACGCCGCAGGGGCTGGACCGGCCTCTGGGTGACGCGCTGCTGGAGCCCACGCGCATCTACGTGAAGGACGCGCTCGCGCTGTGCCAGGCCGTGAAGGTGAAGGGCATGGCGCACATCACCGGCAGCGGCATCCCGGGCAACCTGCCCCGGTGCCTGCCGGACGGCACGCGCGCGGTGCTGAGCGAGTCCACGTGGAAGAAGCCGGCCATCTTCGACCTCATCGCGAAGACGGGCGGAGTCGCGCGCGACGAGATGTTCAGCACGTTCAACATGGGCCTGGGCCTCATCGTCGTGGTGGCGAAGGAGGACGTGGCGAAGGCGCTGGAGGTCCTGCGCGCCCGGGGTGTGGAAGCGTCCGAGGTGGGCCGGGTGGAAGCGGGCCAGGGCGAGGCCACGGCGGTCATCGACCCATGAGCGCGCGGCGGGCGCGGCTGGGGGTGCTCGTCAGCGGCGGCGGGAGCAACCTGCAGGCGCTGCTCGACGCGGCCGGGCAGGCGGACTACCCGGCAGAGGTGGCGTGCGTGCTGTCCAACGTGCCCACGGCGTTCGCGCTGGAGCGCGCCCGGAAGGCGGGCGTGCGCGCGGAGGTGGTGGACCACAAGGGCTTCGGGTCGAAGACGGACTTCGAGGCGGCGGTGCTCGGCGTGCTGGCGGACGCGGGCGTCGAGTGGGTGTGCCTGGCGGGCTTCATGCGGCTGGTGAGCGCGGACTTCCTGAAGCGCTTCCCGGGACGGGTGCTCAACATCCACCCTTCCCTGCTGCCGTCGTTCACGGGCCTGCATGCGCAACGGCAGGCGCTGGAGCGCGGCGTGAAGGTGGCCGGGTGCACGGTGCACTACGTGGACGCGGGCACGGACACGGGCCCCATCATCGCGCAGGCGGCGGTGCCCGTGCTGCCGGAGGACGACGAAGCGAGCCTGAGCGCGCGCATCCTCGCGGAGGAGCACCGGCTGTATCCGCTGGCCGTGCGGCTGGCGGTGACGGGCGCGGTGACGCTGGACGGGGCGCGCACGAAGGTGGACGCGCGAGTGACAGGAGACGGCACGGCGCTCCGCAGTCCGGGTGCCCCGAAGTGACGAAGGCCGTGGAGCCAGCGCATTCCGAGGCGTCCGAAGTGACGAAGGCAGGAGCACCGGCACATGCCGCGTCCGACGTGCCGAAGGCCGTAGCACCGCCGCATGCCGCGCCCGAAGTGACGAAGGCCGTAGCACCGCCGCATGCCGCGCCCGATGCGCCGAGCCTGGCCGAGCTCGCTCCCTTGGATCAAAGCGGGGCGTCAGCCCGCGATGCTCGCCGAGCAGCCCTGCGCGCGGCCCCCACGGTGATGGTCAGCGCGTGCCTGCTGGGCGAGGCGTGCCGCTACGACGGACGCTCGCAGCGTTCGGAGCGCGTGCTCGCGGCGCTGGAGGGCAAGGCCGTCATCCCCATCTGCCCGGAGGCCGCCGCGGGCCTGGGCATTCCGCGGCCTCCCGTGGATCTCGCGGGCGGCACGGGCGTAGACGTCTGGGCCGGCCGTGCGCGGGCCCTCACGCGGGAGACGCGCGAGGACCGCACCGCCGCGTTCCAGGACGGCGCCCGGCAGGCCCTGGAGGCCGCTCGGAGGTTCGACGTCACGGTGGCGCTCCTGAAGGAGAAGAGCCCCTCGTGCGGCAGCCAGCGCGTCTACGAGACAGGCGTGCTGCGCCCGGGCGAAGGCATCACCACCGCGCTGCTTCGCGCGGACGGGCGCACCGTCGTGAGCGACGAGGACCTGTAACCGTCCCCGCGCGCGTTGATCAGCCCAGCGCGGGCAACTCCAACTCGTCACCCGGCCGAGGCGCGAAGCACGCCTCGACCTCCGCGTCACTCACCTCCGCGAGCGTGGCCGGGCTCCATCGCGGCTTCTGATCCTTGTCCACCAGCACCGCGCGGATCCCCTCCTGGAAGTCCGGCCGCTGCGTCAGCGCCTGACTCAACCGGTACTCCATGCGCGCCGTCGCGTCGTAGTCCTGGCCGCGCCCGATGCGCAGTTGCCGCAGCGTCACCCGCAGGCTCGTCGGCGACATGCGCAGCAGCGTCGCGCGAGTCTCCTCCGCCCACTGCGTCCCCTCGCGCTCCAGCGCCGCGAGCATGTCCTCCACGCGGTCCCCCTGGAAGCACCGGTCGATGACCTCCGCTCGCGCGGCGAGCCCCGAAGCACCGGCGTCCTGATGGAAGCCCTGGAGCACGCGAGCCGCCACCTCGCGCCCCGGCCCGCTCCAGTCCGCGGCCGCCAGCGCATCCACCACGTCCTCCAGCCGCGAGGACTCCACCCGATGCGTCGCGTACCCCAACCACATCGCATCCGCCGCGTCACACCGCGCGCCGGTGAGCCCCAGGTATGTCCCCGCCTCGCCCGGGAAGCGAGGGAGGAACCAGCCACCGCCCACGTCCGGGAAGATGCCGATGGCCGTCTCCGGCATCGCGAGTACCAGCTTCTCCGTCACCACGCGGAAGGCCCCGTGCACGGACAGCCCCAACCCACCACCCATGCAGATGCCGTCCACCCACGCGATGAACGGCTTGGGGAAATGGTGGATCCGGTGATTGAGCGCGTACTCCGCACGGAAGAACTCGCGCGACAGCGATGCGTCCGAGCGTGCGACCGAACTGGCCACCGCGCGCACGTCCCCTCCGGCGCAGAACGCCCGGCCCCCGGCTCCGCGGATCACCACCGCCTTCACGGACGGATCCGCCGCCCAGGCATCCAGCTGGGGATGCAGCGCCCGGCACATCTCCAGGGAGAGCGCGTTGAGCGCCTTCGGTCGATTGAGGGTGACCAGACCCACGGCCCCCCGAGTCTCCTGCAGCACGTCCTCGCTCATGGCGTGGGGGATATCAGCCCGGAAGGGGCTCGCATGGGAGATTCAAGGGTGACATGGCGTCGGAAATCGGTATTGGGGAGAACATGACTTCCGCAGCCGCCCCCCTGCTCGCCGCCGTCTTCGACATGGATGGCACGCTCGTCGACAACATGGACTTCCACAACCGCGCCTGGGTGACGCTCGCCCGGAAACTCGGTCTGGATGGCCTGACCGCGGAACGCTTCCAGAACGAGTTCGCGGGAAAGAAGAACGAGGAGATCCTCCCGCAGCTGCTGGGCCGCACCCTCTCCGTCGCGGAGCTGGACGCGCTCGCCGAGGAGAAGGAGTCCCACTACCGCGCCATCTACCGGCCGTACCTGGCGCTGCACCGGGGCGCGGAGGGCTTCCTCCACCGCCTGCGTGACGCGCGGTTGCTCCTGGCCGTGGCCACCGCCGCTCCGCACGGCAACCGCGAGCTGGTGCTGGACGGGCTCTCCGTGCGTCCGCTCTTCGCCTGTGTCGTCGGCGCTGAACAGGTGGAGCGCGGCAAGCCCGCGCCGGACATCTTCCTCGCGGCGGCGAAGGCCCTCCAGGTGCCCCCCGAGTCGTGCCTCGCGTTCGAGGACGCCATCAACGGCGTGCTGTCCGCGCGCGCCGCCGGCATGGTCACCGTGGGCATCACCACCACCACGACCGCGGAGGCGCTGAAGAACGCGGGGGCCCACTACACCGCCCCGGACTTCGACACGCTGCCCCCGGAGCTGCTCGCGCGCCTCTTCGTGTCCAGGGCCTGAGGGGGCACATACGCCCCACCCCGGGCGCGGCCTCCCTGGAGAGCCGGGCGCCAAAAGGGCGCCAGACGCGGTGACGTTGTGTAGTGTTCGGCGGCCATGTCGACGTCCGCCAAACTCAAGCTCCCCTCGGGCCCGTCCCGGCACGTCTACGACGTCATCGTGCTGGGCAGCCAGGTCGGAGGCGCGCTCGCCGCCGCGCTCCTGGCGAAGCGCAACCACCGCGTGTTGCTGGTGGAGCACGACGGCATGGGGCCCGGCTACGAGCACGACGGCTTCGTGCTGCCCTACGCCCCCTTCGTCGCGCCGCCCCTCAAGGCGATGCCCGCCGTGGACGAGGCCCTCAACGAGCTGGGCCTGTCCACCGCCATCGGCCGCGCGCTGCGCCCCCACGCGCCGGAGCTCCAACTGGTGCTGCCCCGGAACCGGGTGGACCTGGTCGGGGACGCCGCCCGCCGCCGCGCGGAGCTGACGCGCGAGTTCGGCGAGGCCGGCGAGGGCATCCAGGGCGCGCTCGCGGGCAGCGCCGCGCAGCACGAGGCCACCGACGCCTTCTTCAAGGCCGGGCCCCAGCTGCCGCCCGACGGCTTCTTCGAGGGCTGGAAGCTCAAGGGGCAGATCAAGGAGCACCCGGCCCTGGACGCCACGCCCCGGCTCGCGGGCGAGGATCCGGCGCTGTCGCTGGTGCGCGGCCTGCTGCCCTTCCTCGTCCACCTGGAGAAGCCTGGCGCGCCCCTGGCGCAAACGCGGGCCCTGTCCCAGGTGCTCACCGCGCCGTCCACCTACCCCGGCGGAATGGACGCACTGCGCGACGTGCTCACCCGGCGGCTGACGGAGCTGGGCGGCGACGTGCTGGGCCGCGACAACCCGGCGGGCTTCATCGTCGAGGAGCTCGCGTTCGACGGCAGCAAGTTCTCCGGCGTGAAGCTGGTGCGCTCGGACACGCTCTACCGCGCGTCGTGCCTGGTGACGGCCACGGACTCCGGGGCGCTGCGCCGGCTGGTGACGGACAAGAAGCACCACCGCGGCCTGCTGGAGCACCTGGATCAGTCCAACATCAAGTCGCTGCTCTTCAGCGTGAACTGGGTGGTGCCGGAGGCGGCGCTCCCACGAGGCATGGGCGAGCTGGTGCTCGTGGACACGCAGGACGCGGAGCTGGGCCCGCTGCTCGTGCAGCAGCACCCGGCGCGCACGGCCGCGACCTCCGGGCACAAGGACGTGGAGGGCGTGCGTGTGCTGTGCGCGGGCGCCTTCGTCCCGGCCTCCGCGCGCGAAGAGGGCGAGGAGCACCTCCAGGCGCTGGCGAAGCGCATCGACGAGCACCTGGAGCGGCTGATGCCCTTCACGAAGCAGCACCGCGCGCTGCGATCGGTTCCCTACCTGGACGCCGGGGGAGTGCGCGGCAGCCGGCTCATGCCCCACCCGCTCTACAGCTTCGAAACGGAAGCCTTCCTGGGCGTCACGGGGTTGAAGCAGCGCACGCCCGCGAAGAACGTGATCCTGGCGGGCCGCGAGGTGCTGCCCGGCCTGGGCCTGGAGGGCGAGCTGCTCGCGGGCATGCGGGCCGCGAAGCTGGTGCAGGACATGTTGAAGAAGAAGGATCCGCTCAAGGGATAGGACCCGGGTCGGATCCGGCTGGATTTCCGGCCTGTTTCTGGTAGGGTCCGCCGCTCTTTTATGGGCTGCTGTCGAACGCCCCAGTTTTCAAGGAGTTAGCAGTCATGGCGTGGAAGTGCGACCTCTGTGGGAAGCGTCCGCTGGTGGGTAACAACGTCAGCCACGCGAACAACAAGACCAAGAAGCGGACCCTGCCGAACCTGCAGAAGGTGCGCGCGAACGTGAGCGGCAGCATCGAGCGCGTCCTGGCCTGCACCCGCTGCATCAAGGCGGGCAAGGTGACCAAGGCCGCCTGAAGTCCGGGAGCCTTCCGGTGGGCATGACGCGCGCTCGAAAGTCCGCGCTTCCGCCCACCGAACGGCTCCATCCCCGTGCGGATGACCTGGACCTCCTCCCTGTCGAGGCGGTCGTCCGACGGTTGCATCAAGAAGACCTGATCGCGCTTCGCGCGGTCCGTGAGGCGTTGCCGTCCATCGCGGCGGCGGCCCGGGCCGTGGCGGAAGCGTTTCGCGCTGGCGGCCGGCTGCTCTACGTGGGCGCGGGAACCAGCGGTCGGCTCGGCGTGCTCGACGCGAGCGAATGTCCCCCCACCTTCGGTGTCCCGGCAACGCGGGTCCAGGCGGCCATGGCTGGCGGCCGGCGGGCCCTGACGCGTGCCGTGGAGGGCGCCGAGGACGACGTCGCCGCGGGGGCCCGGGCGGTGCGGGCATTCCGGGCGCGGGCACGGGACGTGGTGTGCGGCATCTCCGCGTCAGCCTCCACGCCCTATGTCCGGGGCGCGCTGGACGAGGCCCGCGAGCGTGGGGCGAGCACGGTGCTGGTGTGCTGCAACCCGCCCGGGCCGGCCATGCGCGCGGACACGGTGGTGCTGGCGCGCACGGGGCCGGAGGTGGTGGCGGGCTCCACGCGGCTGAAGGCGGGCACGGCGACGAAGCTCGTGCTCAACGCCATCACCACCGCGGCCTTCGTGTCGCTGGGCCACGTGTACCGGGGGCACATGGTGGACGTGCGCCCCACGAACACGAAGCTGCGAGCCCGCGCGGTGCGCATGGTCGCGGAGCTGACGGACCTGCCCCCCGCGCGGGCGGCGGCGCTGCTCCAGGCCGCGGGGGACCACGTGAAGCTGGCGCTGGCCATGCACTTCACGGGGCTTCCGGCGGCCCAGGCGCGGCGCCAGTTGAAGGACGCGGGCCTGCGAGGGCTCGAACGTCCGGCGGCAGCCCGAGCGGCTCCAGGCCCGCGGCCACGTCGGCGCCCTTCGCGCTGAGCGAACTTCCTCCGGAATCCGACACGGAAGGCGTCATTCCCAGACACACGAGGTGCCCTCAGGGCCGGGGTCCGGCGGCCGTGGGAGCTGGCCTTTAGACTTGGGGCATGCGCCCCGCCACGCCCCCCTCCCCCTC
>NZ_RAWN01000312.1:0-7203 GCF_003668895.1 Corallococcus sp. AB045 | reverse complement strand
TGTCGCGGTCGTTCCAGGACCGCAGGACGGACCCACGGGCGCGGGCTGGCCCAGCTCCTGGACGCGCGGGTGGGGCAGGGCGCGAAGCTGGAGCGCTGCGCCGTGTTCGAGGAGACGCAGGTGTCCCCCGGTGAGGCGCTCACTGAAGTGCTCGCGTGGGGCCCGCACCGGGTGCCCGCGCCGCTCGCGGGGCGCTGAGCCCGCGGGCGGGGGCTCTCTCGCGATGGATGAGAAGCTGAGAGCCCCATGGCCTCCCCCCGGCGGCGGCGCACCGCACAAACCTGTCCGACTGTCGGACAGGTTTTTGAAGACCGTGACCGGGAGGGGCGCTGATCCGGCCACCGGAGCCTGTCGGACCGTCGGACGGGTTTGGACCGCGTCGGGCTGCTGGCGAAGTCCGGTGGCTGGAGACGGCGCTTCGCGGTGGGGGCTGGCTGCTCTCGCGGTGCATCGGCGCCGCGTCCGTGGCTCACGGCCTGGCGGCGAGCTTGTCGACCTTTACGCCGGAGCCATCTGGACTCCAGGTGGCTTCCTGCGTGAGGCGGGGACCGAACGTCACGCGCAGCTTCTGGCCCGGCGTGGCCCAGGAGATCTTCGGGGCGTCGTCCGTGCCATCCTCCTGGCGCTCCGCCACGACTTGCTCCTTGGCATCCGTGATGCCGCTGTCGCGGTCGTTCCAGGACCGCAGGACGGACCCACGGGCGCGGGCTGGCCCAGCTCCTGGACGCCCTCCACCAGCTTCATGGTGAGCGGCTTCGCGAGCGTAACGGTCCGCAGCGTCTCCGCGTCGCCCCACTTGGGGGCCGGATGCGTGGAGCGCAGCGTCTCATTCGTGCCCGCATCGATGGCCTCCACCCGGACAAGCAACGTGTGCACGCCGTCCTTGGGAACGAAGAGCAGCGCTCCGGGCTGGAGCACCGCGCGCACGTGATGGCCCGTGGCTGTCTTGCGGGCTTCGTAGGTGCCAAGACATGGGGACTCCTCAAGACGAAGGCCCGCGCTCCTTTTGGGAGCACGGGCCTTCACGCGTCCGGAGGGGACGGGTTCCTCAGGCGGCGTGGTAGCGCGCGAGCACGCAGGTGACGTTGTCGTTGCCGCCCGCCGCGTTGGCCAGGTCGATGAGCTGGCCGCACGCCTTCTCCAGCTCCGGCGTGCGCGACAGGATGTCCTGCATCTGCGCGTCGGTGATCATGCCGCTCAGGCCGTCCGAGCACAGCAGGAAGACGTCGTTCTCCAGCGGATCCACGCGGGTGACGTCCACCTGCACCTGCTCCTTCATCCCCAGCGCCCGGACGATGACGTTCTTGTGGGGGAAGTTCTCAATCTCCTCCGGCGTGAGCTTCTTCGCCTTGAGGTAGTCGTTGAGCAGCGAGTGGTCCTCCGTCACCTGCTGGAGGATGCCGCCGCGGAAGAAGTACACGCGGCTGTCGCCCACGTGGCCCACGTAGACGCCGTTCTCCGCGAAGTGCACGGACACGATGGTGGTGCCCATGCCCTTGTACTTGGTGTCCACCGTGGCGCGCTCGAAGATGCGCGCGTTCGCCAGCTTGATGCCGGTGGCCAGGCGGTTCTCGTCGTAGTTGCGCTGCTTGTCCATCTTGAAGGGCCAGGTGGCGTCCTGGTCCTTGGACGTGAGGCGGAAGAACTCACCCAGCTCGTCTACCGCGATGCGGCTGGCGATCTCCCCGGACGAATGGCCTCCCATGCCGTCCGCCACGACCATGAGGTTCTCCTCGGGGAGCACGAGGTAGTTGTCCTCGTTGTGGTTCCGCTTCATCCCGACGTGGGTGCTGCCGGCGACCTCGATGCGCATGCGAAGGGACTCTTCCGGGGAGAGGCGTGAAAATCGGGGCGCGACGTTAACAAAGCGCTCCAAAAGGGGTCAAAAACCTCTCGTCTGTCCCAGCATTCCCCCCTCCAGGTGCGGGTGGGGGGGAAGGCACGGGCGCCCGAACCCCTAGGCGCCCGGGGCTTCTCCCGGGGCGAAGACCAGGCGGTCGCCCTCCTGGGTGCCGCTGGCCAGGAGGACCCCGGCGGGCAGCTCCAGGACGGAGCGGGCCTTGAAGTAGATGGACGAGGTCCGCCAGGGCGGCATGGCGGACAGTTGCTTGACGATACGCCCTTCCGCGTCCAGGAAGGCGACGTCGATGGGGATGCGCATGAAGAAGGTGTGGATGGAGTTGCAGGGGGCGATGTGCATCCCGCCCCCCATGGGCAGCGAGGCGCGGCCCATGAGCCCCTGGAAGCGCTGGACGAAGGACTCGGCGCGTTCGGCGCGGTCCGCGAGCAGCCGCTGCCGCGTTTCGTTGGTCACCCTCCAGTGCATGTCCGGTGTTCTATCCCATGCTTGAGCCCCTGGCGTCCCCCCTGCACCTGGTCCTCGTCTCCCCGCAGATTCCGCCCAACACCGGCAACGTGGCCCGGCTGTGCGCGGTGACCGGGTGCCGGCTCATCCTGGTGGAGCCCCTGGGGTTCTCCATCGACGACCGGAACCTGAAGCGGGCGGGGCTGGACTACTGGGACAAGGTGTTCCTGAAGCTGTACCCGACCTACGACGCCTATGTAGCGGAGTACCCCCAGGCCCGGCGGTGGCTGTTCTCCGCCCGGGCGGAGACGTCGCTGTACGCGGCGCGGTTCGAGCCAGGGGACCACCTGGTGTTCGGCTCGGAGGTGACGGGGCTGTTGCCGGAGGTGATGGAGGGGGGGACGGGGACGCCGGTGACCATCCCGATGCTTCCGGAGCGCCGGAGCTTGAATCTTTCGACATCGGTGGGGATTGGCGCCTACGAGGCGCTGCGTCAGGTGCAGCTGGGGACGGCGGCCAGGCAGGCACCGCCGTCGAATTGAGGGGCGAGCGGGACGGGCTACACTCCGTGGCCGAATGTCCGCCTCGCAGGTCGCCGAAGCGCTGTATGCCGCCCACAAGTCCCGAGCCACCGGCCGGCTGACGCTGCACGCCGGTGGACGCGAGTCCGCGCTGTGGCTGCGCGAGGGCGACCTGGTGGGCGCGAAGCTGGGCTTCGGCTACCAGACGCCGGCGCAGGCGCTCTTCCAGAACGGGCTCTTGGGCGTGGACGCCCTGGACGCGCTGTGGGCGCGGGGTGGGGCGGCGGCGCCGGACGAGGAGCTGCTGGAGGACAGCGGGCTGCGGCCCGCGGTGGTGCACGAGCAGCAGGTGCTGGCGCAGGTGCGGCGGCTGAGCGAGCTCGCGGAGAGCGCGGACTTCGAGGCGGAGTCGGTGGAGGCGGCGGGGGATTTCGCGCCCATCGCGGGCGTGCGGGTGGTGCGGGCGGCGCTGGAGCCGGCGCCCAGTGAGCCTGTGCCCGCGAGGGTCTACCGCTGCCCGGAGGTGGCGGCGTGCGAGCCGTGGCTGACGGATGCGTCGGAGCGGGGCCTGTTGGAGTCGCTAGGGGCGTTCCGGAGGCCGGAGTCGCTGACGGGGGCACAGCAGGCGCTGCTGCGGGTGCTGGAGCGCGAGGGCCGCATCGAGGCCCTGTCGGTGGAGGAGTGGGAGGAGCGCGAGCGGCTGCGGCGTGAGGAGGAGCTGCGGCAGGCGGAGGAGGAGGCCTGGGCCATCGAGGAGGCGCGCCGGCGCGAGGAGGCGGAGCGGCGCGCGGAGGAGGCGAGGCTCGCGGAGCTGGCGCGGCTGGAGGCGGAGCGGCTGGCGGAGGAGGCTCGGCTCGCGGAAGAGGCTCGGCTGGCGGAGCTGGCGCGTATCGAGGCGGAGCGGCTGGCGGAAGAGGCTCGGCTCCGGGCGCTGGAAGAGGCACGGCTGGCGGAGGAGGCGAGGCTTCGGGCGGAGGAGGAAGCGCGGCGGGAGGCGGAGCGGCTGGCGGAGGAGGCTCGGCTCGCGGAGCTGGCGCGCATCGAAGCGGAGCGGCTGGCGGAAGAGGCTCGGCTGGCGGAGGAGGCTCGGCTCGAAGCGGAGCGGCTGGCGGAAGAGGCTCGGCTGGCGGAGGAGGCTCGGCTCGAAGCGGAGCGACTGGCGGAGGAGGCTCGGCTCGCGGAGCTGGCTCGCATCGAAGCAGAGCGTCTCGCGGAAGAGGCTCGGCTGGCGGAAGAGGCTCGTCTCGCGGAGCTGGCTCGCATCGAAGCGGAGCGGCTCGCCGAGGAGGCTCGGCTGGCGGAGTTGGCGCGCATCGAAGCAGAGCGTCTCGCCGAAGAGGCTCGGCTGGCGGAGTTGGCGCGCATCGAAGCAGAGCGTCTTGCCGAAGAGGCTCGGCTGGCGGAATTGGCGCGCATCGAAGCAGAGCGTCTCGCGGAAGAGGCTCGGCTGGCGGAGCTGGCGCGCATTGAAGCAGAGCGACTCGCCGAAGAGGCTCGGCTGGCGGAGCTGGCGCGCATCGAAGCGGAGCGGCTGGCCGAAGAGGCTCGGTTGGCCGAAGAGGCTCGCCTTCGGGCCGAGGAGGAAGCCCGCCTTGCTGAAGAGGCCCGGCTCGCGGAGGAGGCACGGCTCCACGCGGAGGAAGAAGCGCGGCTCGCTGAAGAGGCACGTCTTCGGGCGATAGAGGAAGCACGCCTTGCCGAGGAGGCCCGCATCGCGGAAGAGGCCCGTCTCCGCGCGGAGGAAGAGGCCCGCATCGCGGAAGAGGCACGTCTTCGGGCAGAGGAAGAAGCCCGGCTGGCGGAAGAGGCGCGTCTGGCCGAAGAGGTACGCCTTCGCGCAGAGGAGGAAGCGCGCCTGGCGGAAGAGGCGCGTCTGGCCGAAGAGGCTCGGCTGCGTGCGGAGGAAGAGGCTCGGCTCGCGGAAGAGGCTCGCCTTCGTGCCGAAGGGGAAGCACGCCTTGCCGAAGAAGCTCGCCTCGCGGAGGAAGCCCGCCTTCGTGCAGAGGAAGAGGCTCGGCTCGCAGAAGAGGCTCGCCTCGCGGAGGAAGCCCGCCTCGCCGAAGAAGCTCGGCTGCGTGAGGAGGAAGAGGCGCGACTCGCGGAAGAGGCTCGGCTGCGTGCGGAAGAGGAGGCACGGCTCGCCGAAGAGGCCCGCCTTGCCGAGGAAGCCGCTCGAATCGAAGCAGCGCGCCTTGCCGAAGAGGCTCGACAGGCAGAGGAAGCACGCCTCGCCGAGGAAGCCCGGCTGCGGGCAGAGGAAGAAACCCGGCTGGCGGAAGAAGCACGCTTGGCCGAAGAGGCTCGGCTTCGCGCGATTGAAGAGGCCCGGCTCGCTGAGGAAGCGCGTCTGGCTGAAGAAGCGCGCTTGCGTGCGGAGGAAGAGGCTCGACTCGCCGAAGAGGCCCGGCTCGCGGAAGAGGCACGTCTGGCCGAAGAGGCCCGGCTCGCGGAAGAGGCTCGCCTCGCGGAGCTTGCTCGCATTGAAGCGGAGCGTCTCGCTGAAGAGGCGCGGTTGGCGGAACTGGCGCGCAATGAAGCCGAACGTCTCGCCGAAGAGGCGCGGTTGGCGGAACTGGCGCGCATTGAAGCCGAACGTCTCGCGGAGGAAGCCCGCCTCGCGGAAGAGGCCCGCCTTCGTGCCGAAGAAGAAGCCCGTCTGGCCGAGGAGGCTCGCCTGGCGGAAGAGGCACGCCTTCGCGCGGAGGAAGAGGCTCGACTGGCTGAGGAAGCCCGGCTTCGGGCTGAGGAAGAGGCCCGGCTCGCTGAGGAAGCGCGTCTGGCGGAAGAAGCGCGCCTGCGTGCGGAGGAAGAGGCCCGGCTCGCGGAAGAGGCTCGCCTCGCCGAAGAAGCCCGACTCCGCGCAGAAGAAGAAGCTCGGCTCGCGGAAGAAGCCCGGCTTCGTGCGGAGGAAGAGGCCCGGCTCGCGGAAGAGGCACGTCTGGCCGAAGAGGCACGCCTCGCCGAAGAGGCGCGACTTCGTGCGGAGGAAGAGGCTCGCCTGGCCGAGGAGGCTCGTCTCGCCGAAGAGGCGCGGCTTCGTGCCGAAGAGGAGGCCCGGCTCGCGGAAGAGGCGCGTCTGGCCGAGGAGGCTCGTCTCGCCGAAGAGGCGCGGCTTCGTGCCGAAGAGGAGGCCCGGCTCGCGGAAGAGGCGCGTCTGGCCGAAGAGGCGCGTCTGGTCGAAGAGGCGCGTCTGCGCGCGGAGGAAGAGGCTCGCCTGGCCGAAGAGGCTCGCCTTCGTGCGGAAGAGGAATCTCGGCTCGCGGAAGAGGCTCGCCTTCGTGCGGAAGAAGAGACGCGCTTGGCCGAAGAGGCACGCCTCGCGGAAGAGGCGCGTCTGGCCGAAGAGGCGCGCCTTCGCGCAGAGGAAGAGGCCCGACTCGCGGAAGAGGCTCGACTTCGTGCAGAGGAGGAAGCCCGCCTCGCCGAAGAGGCCCGCCTCGCCGAAGAGGCCCGCCTCGCCGAAGAGGCCCGCCTCGCCGAAGAGGCCCGCCTCGCGGAGGAGGCCCGGCTTCGCGCGGAGGAGGAAGCGCGCCTGGCCGAAGAGGCCAGACTCCGTGCAGAGGAAGAGGCTCGACTGGCGGAAGAAGCGCGCTTGGCCGAAGGGGTTCGGCTTCGCGCGATTGAAGAGGCTCGACTCGCTGAGGAAGCGCGTCTGGCGGAAGAAGCGCGCCTGCGTGTGGAGGAAGAGGCTCGCCTCGCCGAAGAGGCCCGGCTCGCAGAGGAGGCTCGCCTTCGTGCTGAAGAAGAGGCTCGCCTGGCCGAGGAGGCTCGCCACGCGGAAGAAGCCCGCCTTCGCGCGGAGGAGGCACGGCTCGCCGAAGAGGTCCGCCTCGCGGAAGAGGCACGTCTGGCCAAAGAGGCGCGTCTCGCCGAAGAGGCGCGGTTGGCCGAAGAGGTCCGCCTCGCGGAAGAGGCACGTCTGGCCAAAGAGGCGCGTCTGGCCGAAGAGGCACGGCTCGCCGAAGAGGCCCGACTCCGTGCTGAAGAAGAAGCACGTCTGGCCGAAGAGGCCCTCCTCGCGGAGGAGGCCCGTCTTCGCGCGATCGAGGAAGCCCGACTCGCTGAGGAAGCGCGTCTGGCCGAAGAAGCGCGTCTGCGCGCGGAGGAGGAAGCCCGCCTCGCCGAAGAGGCCGCTCGAATCGAAGCCGCTCGGCTCGCCGAAGAAGCTCGCGTTCGCGCCGAAGCCGAAGCTCAGCGCCTCGCGGAGGAGGCCCGCCTTCGTGCCGAGGAGGAAGCCCGTCAGGCCGAACTCCACCGCCTCGCCGAAGAGGCCCGCGCCGCCGAAGCCGCCCGCCTCGCCGAAGAGGCCCGCGCCGCCGAAGCCCAGCGCCTGTCCGAACAGGGCAAGCCCGCCCATCCCCCCTCACTCCCCCGGCG
>NZ_RAWN01000311.1:0-7255 GCF_003668895.1 Corallococcus sp. AB045 | reverse complement strand
CCTCCAGGCGGTGGCCTTCGTGCTGCGCCTGGGCCACGCGCTGCACCGCCTCGGCACGCCCGCCCACCGCCTGGAGGGCCTGATGATGAAGGTGAGCGAGCGGCTGGGCCTGGAGGCCCGCTTCTTCTCCACGCCCACCTCCATCTTCGCCTCCTTCGGCCCTCCCGAGGACCTGCGCACCAGCCTCATCCGCGTGGAGCCCGGCGACATGGACCTGGAGCGCCTCATCCTCCTGGACATGCTCGCGGACGACGTCATCCACGGGCGCCTTACGCCCGCGGAGGGCGCACCCCGCGTGGAGGACATCCTCGCCCGGCCGCCGCGCTACGGCCCCGCGCTTCAACTGCTCTGCTGGATGCTGGCGGGCGCTTCCGCGGCGCTGCTGTTTGGCGGCGGCTGGAAGGAGATGGGCGTCGCCGGCTTCAGCAGCCTGGCCATTGGCATGCTGGACCTGCTGACCCGCAAGCAGCCGACCACCGCCCGCGTGCTGGAGCCCGTGGCGGCCATGCTGTCCGCCGCGTTCGCGGGGCTCGCGGCCCACTTCTTCGGCCCGCTGCACGGCGAGGTGGCCACGCTCGCGGGCCTCATCGTCTTGCTACCCGGCCTCACGCTCACCATCGCCGTCAACGAGGTGGCCACGCGCAACCTCATCTCCGGCACGTCGCGCCTCACCCACGCCGCGCTCATCTTCCTGCAGCTGGGCTTTGGCGCGGCCCTGGGCAGCCGCGTGGCCACGGTGCTGCCTCCCGTGCCCATGCCCACGCCGTCCCTGCCCACGGTGCTCCCCCCGGGGGTCGCCATCGCCGCGCTCGTGGTGGCGGGCTTCGCCATCGCGGTGCTCTTCCGCGCCCGTCCGCGGGACTGGGGATGGATTGCCCTGGCAGGCGCCGCCGCGTTCATGGGCGCGCGGCTGGGAGCGCTGCTCCTGGGGCCTCAGCTGGGCGCCTTCGCGGGCGCGCTGCTGTTGGGCATCGGGAGCAACGCGCTGGCGCGGCTGCGCAACCGGCCCGCCGTCACCACCGTGGTGCCGGGGCTGATGCTGCTCGTCCCCGGCAGCGTGGGCTTTCGCAGCCTCGCGTCGCTGCTGGAGCGCGACGTGGTGGCCGGCGTGGACACGGCCTTCTCCATGCTGATGGTCGCGGTGGCGCTGGCGGCGGGCCTGCTGTCCGCCAACGCCATCATGCCTTCGCGCAAGGTGCTCTAAAGGGCCGGCCTCACGCCAGCCGCATCAGGTACACACCCGCGAGCGCGACGATGAAGTACGGCACCAGCACCGCCGCGCCCGCGTACTCCTTCGCCATGCGCTGGCCGAAGAAGAGCGCCAGCAGCGACACCGCGGAGAGCACCGCGCCCAGGTACGCGAGCAACGGGCTGCCGTTCACCAGCAGCGCCACCGCGCCCGCCCCACTCAGCGCCCCGGCCGCCAGCTCCATCAGGGTGATGACCGCCAGCATCGGCGTCACCACGCCCTTCAGGGGCGACTTGGAGAAGTGGCCGGTCAGCCACCCCAGGTTCCCCTTCCAGTCCACGACCTTGTCCAGGCCGGACTGCAGGAAGAGGATGGCCAGGAAGGCGGCGCACAGGAGCTGCGGAAGCCAGAGCGTGAAGCGGGCGGAGTCGAAGGGCGGCATGCGCGCACTCTAGCGCCCCCTCCGCCGCTCCCAAGCTCCGTGAGCAGGCAGGCGGCCAGTGCGTGGGGAATGTTCCGGAGACAATCCGGCCGGGCAGGCTCCCGTCGGCAGGTCCGGCTCCATAACTTGGCAAGGCCATGGCCTCCGATCAGGTAGCGCGACGCGTCTTCGTGGGTCTCATCCTGCTGTCCATCGTCCTGTTGTGCCTGGTCATCCGGCCCTTCGCGGAGGCGTTCTTCCTGGCGGCGGTGCTGGCGGGCACCTTCTACGGACTGCACACCCGGCTGAAGAAGCGGCTGCGCGGACACGGCAACGTGTCCTCCGGGCTCATTGTCAGCGGCATCCTGCTGGCCCTGCTCCTGCCCCTGGGCGGCCTCACCGCCTTCGTCGTCGCGGAGGTGTCCGAGGGCGCACGCTTCGTGACGGAGGCCGTGCAGAAGGACGGGATGACGGGCCTGGTGGAGAAGCTCCCCAGCGGCATCCAGGGCCCGGTGAGCAAGCTGATTGAGCGGCTCCCGCTGGAGCAGGCCGAGCTGGACCAGAAGCTCCAGGAGCAGGTGACGAACCAGGGTGGCACCGCCGCCAAGGCCGTGACGGGAGCGGTGGCCGCCACGGGCAGCATCATCCTCCAGCTGACGATGATGCTCATCGCCCTCTTCTTCTTTCTCACCGACGGCGCGCGCCTGGTGCAGTGGATTGAGAGCGTGTCGCCGCTCAGGCGCGGGCAGACGCGGGAGCTGCTGCGCGAGTTCAAGAGCACCTCCGTGTCGGTGCTCGTCTCCACCATCGCCACCGCGGGCGTCCAGGCGGCGGTCGCGCTCATCGGCTTCCTCATCGTGGGGGTGCCCGCGCCGCTGTTCTTCGCGGGCCTCACCTTCTTCCTCGCCCTCATCCCCGCCGTGGGCGCCGCGGTGGTGGTGCTCTTCGCCGCGGGCCTGATGTTCCTCAGCGGCCACCCGTGGGCGGCCCTCTTCCTGGCCATCTGGGGCCTCGTCGTGGTGGGGCTCGTGGACAACGTCGTCAAGCCGCTCCTGGCCCGCAAGGGCATGAACCAGCACGGCGCCATCGTCTTCTTCGCCCTCTTGGGCGGCCTGGCGGCGTTCGGCGCGGTGGGCCTGCTGCTGGGGCCCCTCATCGTCGCCTTCTTCCTCTCCGTGGTGCGCATCTACGAGCGCGACTACGGCCGGCCCAACGGACGGATGGGCGACCCGGCCACGCCGGGAGGCCCCATCCCGCCGGGCTCCCAGCACGTCGTGCTCACCACGGAGTCCGGAACGCCCATCACGGACGCGGACACGCCGTCCAACCACTGACGGCCCCGCGCCCCGTCAGGGCGTGGACTTCACCGGCGCCGCACCCTTCTTCGCGGGGGTCGGCGCCGGAGCCGTGTCCGGCCCCAGCTCCTTGAAGGCCTCGCGCACCGCGTCCGGCGAGCCCGCCACCTTCGCGGCGACGCGGCTGGCCTCCGAGGGAGACAGCCGGCCCAGCAGGCTGCGCTCCAGGTGCTGATCCACGAAGGCCTGGGTGGTGTCCTCCTTCAGGTCCACCAGCGCGCCCTTCGCGTCCAGCACCGGTATCACGCGCGGCGAATTGAGCAGCAGCACCGTGGGCACGTCCACGGCCTTCACCCGGCGGGCGACCTCGTCGCGCAGCTTCGGGTCGAAGTGGATGCCCTTCTCCTGCACCAGCGCGCGGATGCCCTCGTAGTCGCCGGTGGCCTTGATGACCATCAGCTTGGAGAGCAGCTCGCCCACGGCCTCGCGCATCTTCGCGTAGTCCGGCACCGTGAGGTACGTGCGGCCGTTTTCCGTCACCTGCTTCACCGCGCCCTTCTCCTCCAGGAACGTCACCGTCATGTGGTGGCCGCGCTGGTGGTCCTCCTCGAAGGCGTTGCCCGTCTCCACGCGGCGCAGGTTGGTGAGCCCCTCCACCAGGAAGTCCCGGTACATCTGCCGGGCGATGGCCTCGTGGTCCGGCGACAGCTCCGCGAGCGCCGGGTCGAACGCGTGCCACAGCGCGATCAGGTCCGCGCGCGCCTCCTCCAGCGTGTTGTCGTACTCCTTGAGGAAGACGGACGGGGACTGGCCCTTCAACTTCGGATCCACCTGGCCGGAGGCGTGGCCCAGCACTTCGTGGAAGGCCACCAGCCACTTGCGCGCGGTGACGGAGTACTTCTGGGCCTGCTCGCGGTCCTCCGCCGTGCGGGAGAACTCCAGCGCCAGGGGCAGCCGCGTCACGGCGGAGGCGGCGTCCATGACGTTGGTGATCATCACGCTCTTGCTGCCGTACTTCTCCCGGATGTGCTGCTCGTTGGGCAGGTTGATGCCCGCGGGCGGCTCCGGGTTGGACGTGATGAGGTTGATGGCCTTGGCCACCGGCGGCGAGACCTTCTTGCGGCGGTACTTCTGGGGCCAGGGCAGCCGGTCCTCGAAGTACTGGGCCTTCTGGCCCATGAGCACCATGATCTGGTTCTCCGCCGTGTCGCGGTAGTTGACCAGCCCTTCCCACTGTCCCTTGTGGCCGCGCGGGTCGACGTAGGTCTCGATGAAGCCCAGGTTGGCGTCCACCTTCGGGTCCACCTTGAGCCACGCGATGTTGTACGCGTCCCAGTCCTTGGGGCTGCCCGTCTGGAAGTAGCGCACCAGCTTGCCCAGCGCGGCCTTCTGCGCGGGCTCGGCGGACTTCATCGCCTCCTGGAGGTGCGCGATGACACGCGAGAGCTCCTTCGCGTACAGGCCCGGCTTCACCTTGCCGTCCGGCGTGCCCGCGCGGAACACCTGCTCCGTGAGCTTGCCGTCCTGCTTCACCACGCGCGAGTTGAGCGGGTACTTCTCCTTGAAGCCCACCAGGTCCTTCTCCGTCACACCAGGGCCATAGGCCGTGTTGGAGGACGCGGTGAGGAGGTCCTGTCCCGGCGGCGGGGCCTTGGAGGTGAGCTGCGGCTCGAAGCTCGCGTCGAAGAGGGTGGGCGTCAGGTCCTGGAGCCAGGCCTGGAGCGCGGCCTCGTCCTTCACCGTCCAGGGTGCGCCGGCCTTGAGCGCGCGCGAGGCGCCGGCCGCGAGCTGCTCCGCGGTGAAGGCCGGGACGAACTTCTGGCCGGTGGTGCTGTCGTGGTTGCCGCCGTGCCCGTAGAAGCGCAGCAGGTAGTCCGCCAGCTTCCCGTCGAAGCCGGACGCGGCGCTCTGCGCGTCGCGGCCGAAGAGCCAGACGCCCTCCAGCAACTGCTTCGCCGGCACCAGCTTCCAGCCGAGCTGATCCAACGCGATGTCCTCGCCCGCGTGCGCCGCGAGTGTGAGGGACCACGCCACACGCTTCTCCGCCAGGGACAGCTCCGCGATGCCCGGCGCGAACATCTGGGCCACGGCGGTGTTGCCGGAGCGGGCGCGGAGAAACTTGCCTCCGGGCACCGTGAGGGAGGGCTGCGCGGCCTGCGTGAGGCCGGCGTCAGGCGCGGGCGACTTCTGCGGGGTGGCGGGCGCGGCGGCGAGGACGGCGGCCAGCAGCAGGGGCTTCATGGGAGGCTCCAAGGAGACGTGACGGGACGTGGCTACCCCGCGCGCGGGGTGGACTCAAGCCGCGCGCCGCCGCGCCCCTCACGGCCAGACAGAGTGTGCGGCCGGAGCGGGCTGGGTCCCGCTCCCCGCAAGGAATGCGCGGGATGCCGCCGGCTCGCGCAAGGTTTGCGCCGGGCCCCCTAGCGGGATGCGCACCCGCGCCCGGGCCCACCGCCACGGAGGGCACCAGTCCATCCCGGTACGGGGCATGCAGTGTCGAAGGCCGGACAGGTTTCATTCCTCCCTCCGTTCGAGCCAGCGACCATGACCTCTTCGCTCTCCCTGCGCCGCGCCGTCCTGCTCGCCGCCCTCAGCGCCGCGGGGTGCGCGGGGTCCTCGATGCAGACGCGTGCGGATCCCTCGCCCCCGCTGCCGCCACCGCCCACCTCGGTGGCGCTCACCGTGGGCTATCAGGAGGCGGTGAGGCTGGGGGCCGCGTTCGCGCGGAGCCAGGACCAGGCCCTGGAACTGGTGATGGCGAAGCAAGGGGAGGCGTCCTGGTGGCTGCGGTACGCCTCGCCGGCGGGCCAGAAGTCCCTGGACTTGCGCGTGGACGGGCAGACAGCGAAGGTGGAGCCCATCCCCCTTCCGCCCTCCGCCGGGGAGCCCTCCCGGTAGCGCGAGACGCCGTGGCGGCGGCCCTCCGGGTCCCACAGCGCTCTGAATCGCCTCACTGCACGGTTGTCACGACCCAGGCTCCATGGAGGCTCCACTGCCCACCCTCATGATTGTGATTGTCAGCGCGGTGGCCGTGCTCGTGGGGATGATTGCCCATGCCGCTGGCCACCTCACCGCGAACGGGCTGGGACGCCTGGTGCTGCTCGGAGGACTGGCCATCCTGCCGCTGGCCGTCAGCGGTGCCGGGGTCGCGGTGGGCGTGCGCGAATCGAGCCAGACCCAGTTCTGCATGGGCTGCCACGAGATGGAGCGCTACGGGCAGAGCCTGTTCGTGGACAACCCCAACGCCCTGGCCGCGGTCCACTACCAGAAGCGGCTCATCAACCGCGACTCCACCTGCTTCTCCTGCCACACGGACTACGCGCTCTTCGGGGACGCGAAGGCCAAGCTCAACGGCCTGCGGCACGTCTGGGTCCACTACTTCGGGACCATCCCCCCGGAGCCCCGGCTCTATCAGCCGTATCCCAATTACAACTGCCTCCACTGCCACAACGACGCGCGCGGCTACCTGGAGGCCGGGCCGCACCGGGAACTCCAGGCGGAGCTCCAGAGCGGGGCCCGCTCGTGCCTGAGCTGTCATGACCTCGCGCACGACCTGGAGGGCGTGAAGGCCCAGAACTTCTGGCTGCCGGAGCGACCAAGCCCATGAGCCACGACAAGCGCATCCGGGTGGCGGCCCTCTTCGTCCTGGCGGGGCTGCTCATCCAACTGTTCGCCCTCTTCTATTGGACGCCCCTGACCTTCGTCATCTCCACCGCCGTGGGCGTGCCCGGGGTCCTGCTGGGGGTCCTGCTCTACGGCGTCACGGTCTGGAAGATCCTGAAGGAGCAAAAAGCCCTATGAGGCGCTCCGCGTTTGACGCCTCGGGTCCGTCCGGGTCCGTCCTCCTTCGCGGGGGACGGTGGCGGGTGGGGCTCGTCGCCCTCCTCCTGTTCACGACTCCCATCTTCGCCGTGAACTCGCCGCAGGACATCCGGCTGCCTCCGCTCAAGGAGCGCGCCGCGCCCGCTCCGGCGCTGTTCTCCCATTGGGGGCATGGCTCCATGTACTGCTACAGCTGCCACCCCGGCACGTTCCCGCAGGCCCGGCTGGGCTTCACGCATCAGGACATGCGAGAGGGCCGCTACTGCGGGCGATGCCATGACGGACAGGCCGCCAGGGCCTGGCGCTCCATGGACTGCGAGGCGTGCCATGCGCGTCGCTGACCTGGGCACCTGGACGCTGTTCGCCTGCGCGCTGGCGCTGTCCATCCCAGGCCCCGCGCGAGCGCAGTCGCAGGAGGAGAAGCGGCGGCAACTCCAGGAGCGGCTGGGAATCAAGCCGCCCCCCGCGCAGGCGACGCCCGATGCGGGAACGCCGTCCCCCACGGAGGCCTGTCTCTTATACACATCT
>NZ_RAWN01000310.1:0-7268 GCF_003668895.1 Corallococcus sp. AB045 | reverse complement strand
CCTCCTGCCTGCCCCTTCCCCACATCCGCTGGCGGACAGAGCCCGTGTGCGCCCCCGGCCACTGCCCTCGTCCCACGGAGGGAATCCGTTGTGTTTCCGGAGGTTCGGGGAAGCCGAGTGAGGACCGAGACACCAGACAAGGGGGTGTCTATTACGGAAATCCCGTGATTTTTTGTCAGGGGGTCGCGGTCAAATCCCCCGGTTGGACCCCAGCGAATGGGGAGAGGGGAGGGCAGGTGATGCAACGGCTCCGGGCGACGCCCGCGAGCCCGACCCACCGGATCCGGAAGGGGCTTGTCAGGGTCCCCAGGTGGGCGCGGTCGTACCGCAGGTGCTCTCCCTTCGGGGCCCGGCGCGGATTGAGCGGTCCAAGGAGCACAGCCATGAAGTCTTTCCTGTTGGTACCCAAGGAGTCCATCGAGACGCAGGCCCGGCCCGGTGTGCGTGGCACGGCGCAGGGCGAGCGCGTCCTCAGCCGCAGCACCGCGCTTCGCTTCAGCGCGGCCCAGAAGGCACCGGATGCCCTCACCGCCCTCGGACTGCGGTCGGCCACGCTGCCTGGCGTGAAGCCGGAGGTCAGCGGCCAGGCGCAGCGCGGCCGCAAGAGCGCCCGCGGGAAGAAGGCCAGCGACGTCGACGCCACGCCCATGCCGGGCGCGCCCGTGACGGAGCAGGCCGGCACGGAAGCCGGCAGCTACCGGTTCATGCCGCTCATCGGCGCCACCATGGCGCACTTCTACTCCCAGGACGCGGAGAAGGCGGCCCGGGGCGAGCTGGCGGAGGAGTTCGAGTTCATCCCGGACGTGGTGCCCCTGTCCTTCCCCGGTCCGGTGTCCGCCGGACAGACAGGGCCGCGCAACCGCGGCATGAGCTCGCTCGCCACGCGCGAGTGGCCTGACGAGTCCGGTGTCCCCCTGGCGCACGCCCAGGGCATCCGGGGCGCCGGCGTGATGCTGGGCATCCTGGACACCGGCGTGGACGCGGACCACCCGGAGCACGCGAGCAAGACCATCCAGTTCCGCTACGTCTCGCTCTTCCCCAACTCGCCGCACAACCCCGCGCGCGACGTGCGCGGGTTCGATCCGGACGGCCACGGCACGCACGTGTGCGGCATCGCCGCGGGCGTGCACCACGGTGTCGCGCCGGAGGTGGACCTGTACGCCGCGTCCGTCATCGAGTCGGAGACCATCCGCACCAGCCTGGGCCGAGTGGCCGCCGGCATGGAGTGGCTGCTGCACCAGTTCAGCCGTCCGGAGAACGCGTCGCGTCCCGCCGTCGTCAACCTGTCGCTGGGCTTCCCGCTGCAGCCGCCTCCGGGCATCTCCGAAGCGGACTACCTGCTCAACCAGCGCGCGCTGCAAGCCATGCTGCGTCGGCTTCTGGACAGCAACATCCTGCCCATTGTCGCGGCGGGTAACAGTGGACCCGACACGGTTGGTTACCCAGCAGCCTTTCCCGAGGCCCTGGCTGTGGGGGCAGTCGACTTCGAGCGCAACGTGGCCACCTTCTCCGCCAGCGGCTCCGTGGGGCGTCGGGTCGTACCTGACGTCATGGGCTACGGGGTGAATGTGTATTCGTCTACTGAACGCCGCTGCAACAATCAGGCGTTCTATGAACGAATGAGCGGCACAAGCATGGCGGCGCCGTATGTCGCAGGAATCGCGGCGCTGTATCGTTGCCGTGCCCCTGACTTGACGGCATTGGAAGTGAGAGATTTGATTCTGGGCAATGCCATCAAGCTTCCTCGCTCGGCGAACCACCGGACGGGGAAGGGCCTGGCTGTTTTCAGGTGACGCGGTAGTTGCCGGGGCCGGTGCCACGTGAGCACCGGACCTGGGGAGGATGTGGCCATGAGCAGGAAGAATGGCGTGCCGGGCGGACCCCAAGACATTTCGGCCCGGATGTCCTCCGTCGCCGCCGTGCGTCCGCTGCCGGGCAGCGGAGGCACGGTGCGTGCGTTGCCGGGCTCAGGTGGCCTGGAGCGTGACGCACAGCCGGGCGGCGACATCGACGTCACGGTGATGCCCCGGGAGTCGGCCGCGCCGAAGAGCGCCTCCGTGTCCTCACGGGCACCCATGCGTTCGCGCGCGGAAATCCACAAGGAAGGCCAGGCGGAGAACGCCCGCTTCCGCGAGAGCTTCATGCGCTGGCTGGAGGCACACCAGTTGGTGGGCGCCGTGCGCGCCATGAGTGAGCCGGGCGGTTCCCTGCCCATGCTGCACTTGAGGTGCGCCCCGCGCGTGCTGGACCAACTTCGCCGCGCGCCGGAGTTCGAGGCGGGCACGATGATGCCGCTCGAACAGCTGTACTAGCTCCGCTCCACCGCGCTTGCCTCCCGTCACCGGCCCCGCGAAGGGCGGGCACCCTCGTGGGGGCGCTCGCGCTGTCGCACCGGGAAGAGGCTCGCTTGCCGCGTTCACCCCTGTGGAACCGACGGCGGGGCTGCTTCTTCCTGATTAACCTAGAAACTCAGGATTGTGGCCGCCTGATGCCATTGAACGGAGGGACCAATGCGCTGTCTGGGATTGGACGGTGTCAGTCCACCCGGCAGGCGTCCTCGAAAGACAGACGCGGGTTGCGCGGGAAGAGCTTCGCCGGGTCGCCGTAGCCCAGGTTGATGAGGAAGTTCGACCTCCAGCCGGTGCCCTGGAGGAAGGCCTCGTCCACCTTCGCCTTGTCGAAGCCGCCCATGGGGCCGCAGTCGAGCCCCAGCGCGCGCGCCGCGAGGATGACGTAGCCGCCCTGCAGGGTGCCGTTCATGAAGGCCGCCTGCTCGCGCGCCTCCGGCGTCATGGCCGCGAAGACGCTCTTCATGTCGCGCGAGGGGAACAGCTTGGGCATCTGCTCGTGGAACGCGGTGTCGTACGCCACGATGACCGTCACCGGCGCCTGCATCGTCTTGTCCACATTGCCCGGGGACAGCGCGGGCTTGAGCCGCTCCTTGGCCTCGCGGCTCCTCACGAACACCAGGCGCACCGGCTGGCTGTTGACCGCGGTGGGCGCCATGCGCGCCAGCTCATAGATGCGGCGCAGCGTCTCGTCCGTCACCGGCCGGTCCTGCCAGCCCGGGTAGGTGCGGGCCTCCGTGAAGAGCTGCTCCAGTGCGTCCGTGCCCAGGGCCGTGTTCGTCGTCGCCATGCGTGGTGTCCTTCCGTTGCGAACAGCCCATGGCTACCCGCGTCACTTTTATTTCGCAAGTAACTTCCAAAAAGTAAGTAAGTGCCGGCGGAGAGGGGCGGGCGCTATATTCGGAGTGGAGGTGGCACGATGCATGACGACCTGAGCCCGCTGTGCTCGCGGTTCCTGGCGGCGGCCGACCTGCTGGGCCGGCGCTGGACGGGCGTCATCCTGCGCATCCTGATGGATGGGCCCTGCCGCTTCGGGGAGCTGACGGAGCGCATCGGCACCATCAGCGAGCGCGTCCTGTCGGAGCGGCTCAAGGACCTGGAGGCCGAGGGCATCCTCGAGCGCCACGTGGACCCGGGCCCGCCCATCCGCTCCGAGTACCGGCTGACGGAGAAGGGTCAGGCGTTCTGGAAGGTCATCGACGAGTTGGGCAAGTGGGCGGAGCGCTGGGTGGACGTGAAGCCCACGCGGGCCGCGCCCCGGAAGCGCAAGAGCGCCTGAGGTCCGGGGCGCGGGTGCTGCGGACGGCCTAGAAGTTGTGACCGCCGTCCACGTCGATGGTGCG
Organism: Corallococcus sp. AB045; assembly: GCF_003668895.1. Classification (NCBI taxonomy): domain Bacteria; kingdom Pseudomonadati; phylum Myxococcota; class Myxococcia; order Myxococcales; family Myxococcaceae; genus Corallococcus; species Corallococcus sp. AB045. The sequence continues at coordinate 3,577 of NZ_RAWN01000310.1, read as the reverse complement.
GCCGTTGAAGTAGTCGCACTCCACGATGAACTTCACGGCCTGCCAGATGTCCTCCGGCTCGCCGATGCGGCCCACCGGGATGGCGGCCACCAGCGCGTCGCGGGCCTTCTGGTTCATGCCCTGCGTCATGGGCGTCTCGATCATGCCCGGGGCGATGGCGCCCACGCGGATGCCGAACGGCGCGAACTCGCGCGACCAGGTGACGGTGTTCGCGGCGAGCGCGGCCTTGGCGGACACGTAGTTGGACTGGCCGCGGTTGCCGTGCCGCGCGATGGACGACATGTTCACGATGACGCCGGGGCGCTGGTCCGTCTCCACCATCTTGGTGACGACCTCGCGCACCATCAGCGTGGCGCCGGTGAGGTTCACACCGATGACGGCGTTCCAGTCCGCCGTGGACAGCTTCTTGATCTGCCCGGTGGTGCGGTCCTTCTTCACGAGCAGCGCGTCGCGCAGGATGCCCGCGTTGTTGATGAGGCCGTTGAGGCCGCCCATGGCGCCGTGGGCCCACTGCACGAAGTCCATGACGTCCTGCTCGTTGGACACGTCCAGCTTGCGGCGGTGGATGCCCGCCGGCAGCGCCGCGAGCTTCTCCTCGTTGACGTCGCCAACGGCCACCTGGCCGCCCGCCTCGTGGATGCGCTGCGCGAAGTGCGCGCCCATGCCCTGCGCGCCGCCGGTGACGATGATCTTCAGGTCCTTCAGCTGCATGTGCCTCTCCTGGGCGTCTGGAAAAAACGCGCGCAGGGTACGCACACCGCGCGGGCGCTGGCCAGCGCCGCGGAGGCTGAAACCTGAATCAAGCTTCAACTTCTCATGAGGCCCGGACCCCCGACGCGGTGCGTTGGGGGCGCGGGGGACGGCTACAGCGCGTCAGCGATGACGGAGCCCAGCCGGCGCATGCCCTCGGCGATGAGGTCGGGCGGGCGGTTGGAGTAGTTCAGGCGCATGAACTGGGGCTTCTGGTTGTTTGCGAAGAAGGGCGCGCCGGGGACGAAGGCGACCTTCTGCTCGACGGCGCGGGGCAGCAGCGTGGCCGCGTCCAGGCCCTGGGGCAGCTCCACCCAGAGGAACATGCCGCCGTCCGGCCGGGTCCACTTCGTGCCCTGGGGCATGTGGGTCTCCAGCGCGGACAGCATCGCGTTGGCGCGCTCGGCGTAGACGGGCATCAGCGCCTGGATGTGGCCCGCGTAGTCGAACGTCTCCAGCAGCCGCGCGGTGGCCCGCTGCGCGAGCGTGGCGGTGTGCAGGTCCGTGGCCTGCTTCGCGATGGTCAGCGACTTGAGCAGCGGGCGAGGCCCCGTCACCCAGCCCAGGCGCAGGCCGGGGGCCAGCGTCTTGGAGAAGGTGGACAGGGACAGCACCACGCCCTGGTCATCCAGCGACGCCAGCGACGGCAGGTGCACGCCCTTGAAGCGCAGCTCGCCGTACGGGTCGTCCTCCAGGATGACGAAGCGGTGCTCCTGGGCCAGCCGCACCAGGGCCTTGCGGCGCTCCAGCGACAGGGTGGTGCCCTTGGGGTTCTGGAAGTTGGGGATGACGTAGAGCAGCTTCGGCACGCGCTTCTTCAGCAGGGCCGCCAGGTCGTCCGTGTCCATGCCCGCGTCGTCGCTGCGCACGGTGGCGAACTCCACCTCGTAGCCGCCGAAGGTCTGGAGCGCCGCCAGGTAGCTGGGGTCCTCCACCACCATCAGGTCGCCCGGGTCGAGCAGGATCTTCCCCACCAGGTCCAGGCCCTGCTGCGAGCCGCTGGTGATGAGCACCTGGTCCGCGTGGACGTGCTGGCCCTTGCGGGTCAGGTGCCCGGCGATCCACTCGCGCAAGGGGGCGAAGCCCTCCGTGGTGCTGTACTGGAGCGCGGGGCGCCCCTCCCGGGCGAAGGTCTCCTCGAACGCCTTCGCGATGACGTCCACGGGGAAGAGCTCCGGGGCGGGCAGGCCACCGGCGAAGGAGAGGATGTCCGGGCGCTCGGCGATCTTGAGGATTTCGCGCACCGCGGACGTCTTCATCCGGGACATGCGCTGGGACAGCCGGTAGGCCGGAGGAGGGGGCAGGGGGGCACTCATAGCGTCCGCGCTCATGTTCATTCTCCGTTCAACAGCTCATCGGGGACACGCACGTGCGTGTCTTCCTTCAAGGTCGACAGGACGATGGTGGTGCTCGTGCGGGTCACACCTGGAATGGTGCGCAGCGTCTCCACGAGCAGCGAGTCCAGCGTCCGCGTATTCGCGGTCTTCACCTTCAATACGTACGAGTCCTGCCCCGCGACCCGGTGGGCCTCCAGCACGTCCGGCAGCTCCGCCACCTTCCGCGCGAAGCCCTCGAAGTGCTTGGGGTGCTCGATGCTCACCCCGATGAAGGCGGTGATGTCCTTCCCCAGCTGCGTCGCGTCCACGCGCGCCGTGTAGCCGGTGATGATGCCCTTCTCCTCCAGCTTGCGGATGCGCTCCGCCACCGCCGGCTGGGACAACTTCACCCCACGTGACAGCTCCAGCTGCGTGGCCCGGCCATCGCGCTGAAGCATGTCGACGATGCGATAATCCAGGGCGTCCATGGGGTGTAAAACCTTATTTTTATAAGTGCCCTTGGCAGTCGACGGTGAAGTTATATGCATTCGCCATGGAGTGCAAGTCCGTTTGCACGCAAAAGGATTGATGACGGCGAAAGGTCTCCTACCCGACCTCCCGAGTCTCCAGGCAGTCAGGCGGAAGGTGGTGCCGCGCGGGCCTGGCGGCAGTCCTCCCTTGGGGAGGAGTGGGCGCGGTGGACACTTCCCCGCTCACGGTCCGGGGAGGTCCCGCGAAGTGTTTGACGCCTCGCGTCCGTGTCTGTCTTTGACGCAGGGAGCCATCCATCCGCTTTTGACAGGGCGGTCGGCCGGGTGCTACCCGTCCTGAAAGATGAATCGCCCTTCAACTTCAGAACGCGTCCCCGTCACGCCGCGCGGTCAGCGGACGCGGCAGAAGTTGTTGAAGGCAGCGGAGGCGGTGTTCGGCGACAAGGGCTACGAGCGCGCGTCCATCGCGGACCTCACGCGCAAGGCCAGCGTCGCGCTGGGCACCTTCTACGTGTACTTCCCGGACAAGCAGTCCATCTTCGTGGAGGTGGTGGACGAGCTGGGCGCGCGCCTGCGCCGCCTCATCGCGGAGTCCACGGCCGCGTGCACCACGCGCCTGGAAGTGGAGCGCGAGGGCCTGCGCGCCTTCTTCGAGTTCGTGCGCCAGCACCCCAACCTCTACCGCGTGGTGCGGCAGGCGGAGTTCGTGGACGCGGACTGCTACCGCCGCTACTACGACCGCTTCGCCAAGGGCTACGTGCGTGGTCTCACGCTGGCCATGGAGGCTGGCGAGGTGCGCCGCATGGATCCGGAGGCGCTCGCCTACTGCCTGATGGGCATTGGCGACTTCCTGGGCATGCGCTGGGTGCTCTGGGAGGAGGACATGGGCCTGGAGCGCGTGCTCGACACGGCGATGACGCTGCTGTCCCACGGCCTGCCCCCGGACGCGGGCGCCGCGCGCACCCATCTGCAGGCTGTCCCCCCCTCGAAGGCAGCAGCGAAGTCGTCGAAGCCCACCCC
>NZ_RAWN01000309.1:0-7369 GCF_003668895.1 Corallococcus sp. AB045 | reverse complement strand
CCCGCCCCCCTGTTTTCCACGCCGCCCTCCCGGGCTGGCTGACCCAGCGGGTCAAACACCCTGAGTCGTGTTTGACCCCAATGGGTGCCATGGGTCTATGATGACCTTGCCCCTTTTTGTCATGCCAATGAAAAAGGGCGTGATTGCCGGGGCTTATCCAAATCTCCGGTTTGGCAAGGCCATTGCAAATGTCGGACTCCGGAAAGTCCATGGGAACCCTCGGAGCTCAAGCGCAGGCGCAGGACCCGGTCGCCCGAGGGCGGCTGCTGCTCGTGGACGACGAGGAGAACATCCTCAAGTCCATCCGGCGGGTGCTGCGCCGCGGTGAGTGGGACATCGAGACGGCGACGGACGCCGAAACGGGCCTGCGCACGCTGGAGCGCTTCCAGCCGGAGGTCGTCATCTCCGACTTCCGCATGCCGGGGATGAACGGGGTGGAGTTCCTCACCCAGGTGAAGCTCCAGGCGCCGCGCGCCCAGCGCATCATGCTGACGGGGCAGGCGGATCAGCAGGCCATCGAAGAGGCCATCAACCGCTCGGAAATCTTCCGCTTCATCTCCAAGCCCTGGAACGACAGCCACCTGGTGCTCACGGTGAAGAGCGCCTTCGAGCAGTACGCGCTCCACGCGGAGAACGACCGGCTCTACCGCGTCACCCAGGAGCAGAACGCGGAGCTCAAGCACCTCAACGCGGACCTGGAGGAGCGCGTCGCGCTGCGCACGCGCCTGCTCTCCACGGCCAAGCGCGAGTGGGAGCTGTCCTTCGACTGCATGGAGACGCCGCTCGCGGTGGTGCGCGCGCGGGACTTCGCGGTGCGCCGGGCCAACGTGGCCTACGCGCAGGTGGCCCGCCGCTCCATCGAAGAGGTGCCCTCCGACGTCCCCTGCCACCAGTACCTCTTCGGCCGGGACACGCCGTGCACGGGCTGCCCGCTGCCCTCCGCCATGGAGACGGGCAAGGGCGCGCGCGGGGAAGTGCAGCAGGGCGGGCGCAGCTACGTGGTGGCCGCGTACCCGTTCGCCGGCGACGACCGCGCGGTGTGCACCTACCGCGACGTCACGGAGGAGCAGGCCATGACGCGCCGGCTCATCGAGACGGAGAAGATGGCCGCGGTGGGCCAGCTCGCGGGCGGCGTGGCGCACGAAATCAACAACCCGCTGGGTGGCATCCTCGCCTTCGCGCAGCTGATGTCCCGCGACGCGGGCCGCAGCGAGAGCGACCTGGAGTCGCTGAAGCTGATTGAAGAGAGCGCGCTGCGCTGCAAGCGCATCGTGGAGAGCCTGCTGAAGTTCAGCCGGCACAGCCGCGTGGAGGACCGCCGCCTCTTTGATTTGTCCAAGTGCGTGGAGGACGCCGCGGTGCTCTTCCGCGCGCAGCTCAAGTCCATGCCCAAGGTGGAGCTGAAGCTGGGCCTGAAGGACGGGCTGCCCAAGGTGTACGGCGACCCCGGCACGCTCGCGCAGGTGGTGCTCAACCTGCTGCAGAACGGCCTCCAGGCGCTTCCCAACGCCGACGGGCGCCTGTCCCTGGAGACGGGGCGCGAGGGCGACCGGACCTTCTTCGCGGTGACGGACACCGGCTCGGGCATTGAAGAGCGTCACCTGCCGCGCATCTTCGAGCCGTCCTTCACCACCAAGCCTCCCGGCGAGGGCACCGGCCTGGGGCTGTCCATCGCCTATCGCATCGTCCAGGACCACGGGGGCACCTTCCATGTGGACACCCACGTGGGTCAGGGCTCCCGCTTCACCGTCTACCTGCCTATTCCCCTGCAGCTCGAGAGGTTGCCGTGAACCAAGTCAAGCGCGCCAAGGTCCTCGTTGTGGATGACGACTCCGTCGTCCTCAAGGCCGTCACCCAGATCCTCCAGCGGGAAGGACACCCGGTCGTTGCCATCGACGACGCGGTGGAGGGGCTCGCGGCGGCGAAGGATCCGTCCATCGACGTGGTCGTGCTCGACATCAAGATGCCGCACCTGTCCGGCATGGACCTGCTGCGCGCCATCAAGGCGGACCGCCCGGACGTGGAGGTCATCATGATGACGGCCTTCGCCACCGTGGAGACGGCGGTGGAGGCGGTGAAGGCGGGCGCGTACGACTACCTCACCAAGCCCTTCGAGAACATCGACGAGGTGAGCCTCACGGTGGCCAAGGCCGCCGAGCGCAAGGCGCTGAAGGACCGCACCCGCGCGCTGGAGGAGGCGCTCACCGCGCGCAGCCAGTTCGAGGACCTCATCGGTCAGTCCTCGCAGATGCGCGCCGTGTTCAAGCTGGTGGAGACGGTCAGCCACTCCACCGCCACGGTGCTCATCCAGGGTGAGAGCGGCACGGGCAAGGAGCTCGTCGCTCGCGCCATCCACTACCGCAGCGCGCGCCGCGACAAGCCCTTCGTGGCCGTCAACTGTTCGGCCCTGTCGGAGACGCTGCTGGAAAGCGAGCTCTTCGGCCACGTGAAGGGCAGCTTCACCGGCGCCACCGGCAACAAGAAGGGCCTCTTCGAGGCGGCCGACGGCGGCACCATCTTCCTGGACGAGATTGGCGACGTGCCCCCGGCCACCCAGGTGCGCCTGTTGCGCGTCCTGCAGGAGGGTGAAGTCAAGCGCGTGGGCGCCAACGAGCCCGTGAAGGTGGACGTGCGCGTCATCGCCGCCACGCACGTGGACCTGTCCCGCGCGAAGGAGCAGGGCAAGTTCCGCGAGGACCTCTTCTATCGCCTCAACGTCATCACCATCGACCTGCCGCCCCTGCGCGACCGCCCGGAGGACGTGCCGCTGCTCGCGCACCACTTCCTCAAGGTCTACGCCGCCAAGGCGGACAAGAAGGTCACCGGCATCAGCCCGCGCGCCATGGAGGCGCTCACCTGCAACCGGTGGACGGGCAACGTGCGCGAGCTGGAGAACGTCATCGAGCGCGCGGTGGTGCTGACGGCCAACGACGCCATCGACGTGGAGGACCTGCCGCCCGGCTTCCAGGCCGCGCCCCAGGCCGACTCGGCGGTGGAGGTGTTCAGCCTGGCGCACCTGCCGTACGCCCAGGCCAAGCGCCTGGCCATGCGCGCCTTCGAGCGCCGCTACCTGTCCGCGCTCCTGGAGAAGAACAACCACAACGTGTCCAGCGCGGCGCGCGCGGCCGGCGTGGACCGCTCCAACTTCCGCCGCCTGCTCAAGCAGTACGAGGTCGCCGGCCGCAGCATGAAGCCGCGCTCGCCCAAGGGCCCGGACTCGGACAACGGCCCGGGCGTCCCTGCCCTGGAAGCCGTGTCCTGATGTTCCCTGCGGGAGGACGGCCCGTTCAGCCGTCCTCCCCGGGTTCGCGCTCGCTGCGCCGCGCGGCGAGCTGCTGCTGGATGGTTTCGTAGCGCTCGGACAGCTCCGCCTCGAAGCCGTTGCGCGTCGGGGTGTAGAAGCAGCGGGAGCGCAGCGCTTCGGGCAGGTAGTCCTCCGGGACGTAGTTGCCCTCGAAGTTGTGCGGGTACTTGTATCCGCCGCCGTAGCCCAGCGACTTCATCAGCTTGGTGGGCGCGTTGCGCAGGTGCATGGGCACCGGCAGCGCGCCCTCTTTCGTCACGGCCTCGCGCACGGCCGCGTACGCGGCGATGACGGCGTTCGACTTGGGCGCGAGCGCCAGGTACGTCACGGCCTGGGTGAGGGGCAGGGTGCCCTCTGGCAGGCCCATGAGCTGGAAGGCCCTCAGCGCGTCCACCGCCACGCCCAGCGCGCGCGGGTCCGCGTTGCCCACGTCTTCCGACGCGAAGATGACCATGCGGCGGAAGATGAAGACGGGGTCCTCGCCCGCCTCCAGCATGCGCGTCATCCAGTACAGCGCGGCGTCCACGTCGCTGCCGCGCATGGATTTGATGAACGCGCTGACGACGTTGTAGTGCTCCTCGCCGCCCTTGTCGTAGAGCAGCATCTTCTGCTGGAGCGCTTCTTCCGCCACCTTGCGGTCCACCGCCGTGCGGCCGTACGCCGCCGCGGCCTCCAGCGCGGTGAGGGCCTTGCGAGCATCCCCGCCCGCCGCGTCCGCGATGAACTCCAGCGCCGCGTCGTCCACGGCCACCTTGCCGTTAAGACCCCGAGGGTCCGCGACGGCGTGGCGCATGACGGCGATGAGCTCCTCCTGCTCCAGCCCGCGCAAGGTGATGACGCGGCAGCGCGACAGGAGCGCGGCGTTCACCTCGAACGACGGGTTCTCCGTGGTGGCGCCAATCAGCGTGACGGTGCCCTTCTCCACGTGGGGCAGGAGCGCGTCCTGCTGCGACTTGTTGAAGCGGTGGATTTCGTCGATGAAGAGCAGCGTGCGCTGGCGGTTGAGCTTCCAGCGGTCCTGCGCGCGCGCCACCGTCTCGCGGATGTCCTTCACGCCCGCGAGCACTGCGGACATCGTCTCGAAGGCGGCGCCGGTGGAGCGCGCGACGAGCTGGGCGAGCGTCGTCTTGCCGGTGCCGGGTGGGCCCCAGAGGATGAGGCTGGGCACCTGGTCGCTCTCCAGCGCGCGGCGCAGGAAGCGGCCCTCGCCGGTGAGGTGCTCCTGGCCCAGGTACTCGCTGAGCGAGGTGGGGCGCATGCGCTCGGCGAGCGGCGCCAGGACGGCCTGTTCCTTCTGGCTGGCGTGGTCGAAGAGGTCCATGGGGCCTCCAAACCTAGCGTCCCGGCCGCCCTGTCGCGCACCCTTGTGATGTCCGGGGCTAAGCAGGTGCGTCATTTTCCTGAGGAGGACGGTTGGCCGGCTGGACTAGAACCCGGGGGGCGTGCAGACCCTCGTCATCGTCGCGAAGCGAGACACCCCGCAGGCCGTCGCCCTGGCGGCGGAGATTCAACAGCGCCACCCGAACCTGACGGTGCTGGCGGACCGTGCCCTGGCGCATGCGCTGAACTGGCCGCGCATCGAGGACCGCGAGCTGGCGGCCCGCGCGGACCTGGTGGTGGTGCTGGGCGGTGACGGCACGCTCATCTACGCGGCGCGCCTGTTGGGCGGACGCAATGTGCCCATCATCGGCGTCAACCTGGGCAGCCTGGGCTTCATGACGGAAGTGTCCGTGGAGGAGCTCTTCAGCCGGCTGGACGACGTGCTGGCGGGGAACTTCCACGTGGACTCGCGGATGAAGCTGTCCTGCCGGCTCCTGCGCGGGGGCAAGGTCCTCATCGAGGACGAAATCCTCAACGACGTGGTCATCAACAAGGGCGCGCTCGCGCGCATCGCGGACCACGAGACGTCCATCGACGGGGTGCCCATCACCATCTACAAGTCGGACGGCGTCATCCTGGCCACGCCCACCGGCTCCACGGCGTACTCGCTGTCCGCAGGCGGCCCCATCGTGCACCCGTCGGTGGACTGCACCATCCTGTCGCCCATCTGCTCGCACGCGCTGACCCAGCGGGCCATCGTGGTGCCGGCGGACCGCACCATCCGCGTCACGCTGAAGAGCGAGACGGCGGACACGTACCTCACGCTGGACGGGCAGACGGGCCACTCGCTCCAGGGCGGGGACTGCATTGAGGTGGTGCGCTCGCCCAACCGCGTGGGCCTGGTGCGCAACCCGCGCGTGGCCTTCTTCACCATCCTTCGTCAGAAGCTCCACTGGGGTGAGCGCTGAGGCTTTCGGGCCCGGGGGTGGGGCTCCCCTCGGGGGTAAGCGGTGGGGTAGCGTCCGGCCCGTGACGACGGGTGGGCACACGACGCGTTTCGGCAAGTACGAGCTGCAGGAGCGCCTGGGCGCGGGCGGCATGGCCGTGGTGCACCGCGCGCGCTACACCGTGGCGGAGGGCGTGTCCCGGTCCGTCGTCATCAAGCGCGTGAGGGACCCGTACGCGTTGGATCCCGCCTTCGTGCGGATGTTCCTCAACGAAGCGCGCATCTCCATGGGGCTGTCGCACGGCAACATCGTCCAGGTCTTCGACTTCGGGCAGGAGGCGGGGGAGTACTTCCTCGCCATGGAGTGGGTGGACGGGCAGCCCCTGTCCAAGGTGCTCAAGCGCCTGAAGCTGAAGGGGATGGCGCACCTGCCGGCGCCGCTGGCCGTGCAGCTGATGGTGGAGGTCTGCAAGGGTCTGCACCACGCGCACACGCGCCGCGACGAGGAGGGCCGCCCGCTGGGGCTGGTGCACCGCGACGTGTCTCCGGACAACGTCCTGGTGAGCTACGAGGGCGAGGTGAAGCTCACCGACTTCGGCATCGCGAAGGCGCAGTGGGCCGGGCGGCAGGACACGGACGCGGGCGTGGTGCGCGGCAAGTTCCTCTACCTGTCACCGGAGCAGACGCGAGCGGAGGCGCTGGACGCGCGCTCGGACGTGTACACGGCCGGCGTGGTGCTCTTCGAGCTGCTCACCGGCCGCAGACCCGCGGAAGGGGACCAGGCCTCGGTGATGGAGCGCATCGCCACGGGCGACCTGACGCCCCCTCACGCGCACGTGCCGGACCTGGATCCGTCGCTGGGGGCGCTGGTGTCGCGAGCGCTGGCGCTGAGGCGGGATGACCGCTTCACGAGCGCGGAGGACTTCCAGCGCGCGCTGGCGGAGTGGCTCGCGTACCGGGCGCCGCTGTTCCCCGCGTCCACGCTGCGCCACTTGATGGCCTGGCTGTTCGAGGAGGAGCTGAAGCTCGCGGGCCAGCCGCCGCGGATTCCGGAGTCCTTCCTGCGTCAGGTGGCGGTGTGGACGGGGGAGGGCGGTCCGGCGGGAATGGACGAGCCGGAGCGGGCGTCCGCGGTGCACCGCGCGCACGCCGAGGCGTTCCCGGAGGAGAACGTGCCCGGGGCGCTGGTGGGCGGAAGTCCCGCGGCGGACATGGGCGCGGGCGTGCCCGGCTGGGTCTGGGCGGCCGTCATCGCGGCGGCCGTCATCTTCTTCGTGGGGCGGGCGGTGATGCCCGACATGTCGGAGCCCCGCTCGCGCAAGCTCCAGGTGGTTTCAGTGCCGCCGGGCGCGGAGGTGCGCTGGGACGGCAAGCAGGTCGGCATGACGCCGACGGTGCTGAACGTCGCTTCGGGAGAGGACTCGCACCAGCTGGAGCTGCGGTTCGTGGGGTACCAGCCGTGGGCGACCACCGTGTCGCAGGCCGCCGTGCCGGAGCGTGTGCAGGTGTCCCTGGAGCGGCTGCCGCCGCCGCCTCCTCCGCCGGAGCCGGTGGTGGAGGCACGGGTGCCGGAGCCGCAGAAGGCGGGCGCCCGGAAGGGCGTACCGAGCGTCAACGCCCAGAGCGAATCGCACGAGGCCCTGGATTGGATCGCGGAGTCCCCGGGCGCGGGGGCGGAGTACACGCTGGGCGTGGAGCTGCTCGTGGCGGGCAAGCCAGGGCAGGCCAGTGGGAAGTTCGGGACGTGCCTGCGGCTGCTGGAGACGGCCGCGGAGTGCCATCTGGGGATGGGGCGGGTG
>NZ_RAWN01000026.1:0-66880 GCF_003668895.1 Corallococcus sp. AB045 | reverse complement strand
GCCCTCCACGCCCGTCACCCCGCCCGCCGTGGTCGTGACGCCGCCGGAGGACGTGAAGAAGCCCGTGGAGCCGGAGCCCCAGCAGACGCAGCCGACGGATCCGGAGAACTCCACGCAGCCCACGCCGGATTCGCCCACGGTGACGACAAAGCCGAAGCCTCGCGGCACCCCCGAGTCCATGCCGGACAGCGTGCGCGAGGACCTGGCGGCGGCGCAGAAGGCGCTGGACGCGTCGAACACGGCGGAAGCGCTGCGTCACATCCGGCGCAGTCAGCGCACGAAGATCACCGGCCTGTCGTTCTCGCTGCTCACCCGCGTGTACTGCCAGCAGCACGACCTGGCGAACGCGCGCGCGCAATGGACCCGCGTACCGGCAACGGAACGTCCAAGGGTCCGACAATACTGTTCGCAGTACGATATCGACCTGTAGGGTCGTCCGGGCGCGCGGAAACTCCAGAGCGGGGGCGCGCCCGCAATCCAAGGAGTCGTCGTGAGAGTGCTACTGGCAGTGGGGGTCGTGGCGCTGTCCCTGGGGTGTTCCCGGGGCGTGCGGCCCGACAGCGAGGTGGCGGGCACGAAGCCCACCACCGGCAAGGTGTATTCCAACGAGGCCGGCGAGAAGATCACCCTCATCGCGCTGGAGCCCGGTGACGCGAAGAAGGCGCTGGTCGCGTTCGAAGGCACGAAGAGCGAGCTGGACGGCCAGGTGCTGGTCGCGGGGGTGGACACCCAGCAGCGGCGCGCCGTGGAGTACTGGACGATGTGGCGCGGCCACAAGCAGCGCTTCGTCACCGTGCATGACCGGGGCGGCTACGAGGACCTGGTCTTCAGCGGCGTGAACCACACGGGCTACACGCACCTGAAGCCGGACACGGGCAAGACGGGCTCGCTGAAGGTGGAGAAGGTCTTCGAGCGCTACCAGGACCTGGAAGGCGACAAGAAGTACCAGGGCCTGCTCGCGTTCGACCGCAAGTTCTGGACGAGCCAGGCGGAGACGCAGCTGTCCGCGGCCCTGGCGGAGACGAACAAGGCGTGCGGCTCGAAGCTGACGTCCACCGTGGCCTGGGACTCCATCACCAACGAGCAGCTCAACGAGATGTCCTTCGGCAGCTACTGCGCGGGCCCGCTGGAGTCGCTCCAGAAGCTGTGCGAGCGCTCCGACGAGGCGAAGCGCACCGTGCAGCAGAAGCTCCAGGCGTTGGAGTGCCGCATGGACGCCAAGGCCGCGCTGAAGCTGGAGGCCCAGAAGATCATCTGGTCCGTGGCTCCCAGGGAGACGGTCCAGTCGGATGCGACCACCTCCTTCTTCACCGACACCCTCTAGAACGAAAGCCCACTGACAATGACGCTTCGACACATGGTCATCGCCCTGGGGCTCGTCCTGGCCCCGCAAGCCGCGCTCGCGCTGGATCCGCCCTGGAAGCAGGAGCAGAAGCTGCGCGACCGCATGGTGCTGGAGTCCGCGAAGGTCTGCGCGGACGGCAAGGGCCACTACACGGTCCTCATCCCCCAGACGCCCGAGCACGAGGGCGACCTGTTCTACGGGGACGGCAAGACGTTCACGCAGGTGGTGCCCGTGGGCTACACCTCCGCCACGGACGGCGCCTTCTTCGAGCCCCGCTTCTTCAACCCCAAGGCCAACGACAACTTCCGCGGCACGGACTACCGGGTCGTCTCGGACGTGAAGCTGAGCGACGACTTCAAGACGTGCGCGCTGCGCTGCGGGGAGAAGAACCTGCCGCAGCAGCCGGTGCCGGCGGATCAGGCCAAGGAGCTCTTGCGCAAGGCCGCCTACCAGCCCAGCCCGGTGAAGTTCCAGCCGTACGCGCTGCTGCGCGACGACAAGGGCGTGTACTACCTGGTCGAGCGCGGCATCGGCGCGGACAACAAGAGCTTCCGCATCTTCACGGGCCAGCGCGGCCAGGTGAAGCAGCAGAAGATGCTCAACGTCGTCACCGACTCGCAGGGGGAAATCTTCTCCACGCAGGGCGGCGACCTGCGCCTCGTGGTGGACCGCGAGGAGCCGTCGTTCTGGGTGGTGAAGAGCAAGCGCCAGAAGCTGCGCGCGGTGCCGGTGGGTGAGAACCTGCCCTTCATCTACAACGAGCTGGGCGTCTACACGGGCGCGCGGCTGGGCACGCCCTGCGACGACGTGTAGTCCCTTGGCACCGGGGAGCCCCGGGCACGGTCAGCCGTTGAGCACCTTCACGGCCTTGACCATGTCCGGGGCCAACTCCTCGTGTTCCACGAGGGTGAACCCCAGCTTCTTGCTGACGGCCTGCATGCCGCGGTTGCGCGTGAGGATGTCCGCGACGATGCGGCGCAGGCCCCAGTCCTTCCCAATATCCACCAGCCGCCGGAGCAGCTCCGTGCCCAGGCCCAGCCGCTGCGCGGGGTCGCTGACGGTGATGGCGAACTCCGCGTCCTTCGTGCCGCGCAGGCGCGTGAGCCGGCCCACCGCGAGGATCTCTCCCCCGCCCTTCCCGTCCGGCGACGGCCGCTCGGCGACGAGCGCCATCTCCCGCGCGTAGTCGTTGAAGCAGATTCGCGCCAGGCGCTCATGGGCCACGCGCTGGCTGAGCTTCATCAGGCCCGCGTAGCGCATGAACACGGTCTGCTCGGAGAGGGCCTGGTGGAAGCGGCCCATGGCGGGCTCGTCCTCCGGGCGGATGGGGCGCACCAGGAGCTGCTCGCCGTTCTTCAGCGTGAGCACCTTCGCGTACTGGTGCGGGTACGGTTCGATGGCGAGCTTCGGCAGGGACGCGGCCGCGACGTCCGGTGGGTGCAGCACCACACGCGCGTCCAGCGCGATGATGCGCTCACCGGAGACGAGCAGCGGGTTGATGTCCAGCTCACGGATGAGGGGCTGCTCCACCACCAGCTGGCTGAAGCGCACCATCAGCCGCTCCAGCGCGCCCATGTCCACGGGGGCCCGGCCGCGCACGCCCTTGAGCGCGTGGTGGATGCGCGTGCGCTCCATCATCCGCCGCGCCAGCGTGGTGGTGAGGGGCGGCAGGCCCAGGGCCCGGTCCTGCATCACCTCCACCAGTGTGCCGCCCGCGCCGAAGAGCAGCACCGGCCCGAACTGCGCGTCCAGGCTGCTGCCCAATATCAGCTCGTAGCCGTCCAGCTTCGCCATGGGCTGCACGGTGACACCCTGGAACGCGTCCTGGAGGCCCCGCTCCGCGAGCGCGTCGCGGATGGCGCGGTAGGCCTCCCGCACGTGCGCCTCGTCGCGCAGGTCCAACCGCACGCCGCCCACGTCCGTCTTGTGCGTCACCGTGAGCGAGTGCAGCTTGAGCACCACGGGGAAGCCCAGCGCGCGGGCCTTCTCCACCGCCTCGTCTTCCGACGTGGCGAGCCACGTCTCCACGGTGGGGATGCCGTAGGCGGCCAGCAGGCGCTTGGATTCGTATTCAGACAGGAGGGTGCGGCCGGAGGCGCGGGCCTCGTCCACCAGGGCGCGCGCCACGTCGCGGGCTCCGCCGGTGGGCTCCTCCGCCAGCGTGGGCGTCTCATAGAGCCCGGCGATGTTGTCCGAGTAGCGCCACATGTAGTTGAAGACGCGGGCCGCGGTGTCCGGGTAGCCGAAGGTCGGGATGCCCGCGTCATTGAGGATGCGCTCGCCGGCGGCGACTTCCGAACCACCCATCCAGCTGGCGAGCACGGGCTTGCCGGGCAGCTTCGCGTAGCCCTTGAGGCGGTCCGCCGTCTTGGTGGGCTCCGTCATGTCCTGCGGGGTGAGGATGACGAGCAGGCCGTCGCTGTTGGGGTCCGCGCCGGTGGTCTCCAGGGCCTTCGCGTAGCGCTCCGCGTCCGCGTCTCCCAGGATGTCCACCGGGTTGGCGTGGCTCCACGGCGGCGGCAGGAAGCCATCCAGCTGCTTCCGCGTGTCGTCGGACAGCACGGCCAGTTCGCCGCCGCCGGACACCAGCGCGTCCGTGGCGAGCACGGCGGGGCCGCCCGCGTTGGTGAGCAGCGTGAGCCTGCGGCCAGACGGCCGGGGCTGGCGGGCCAGCACCTCCGCCATGTGGAACAGGTCCTCGATGGAGTCCACGCGCAGCACGCCCGCGCGGCGGAAGGCGGCGGAGAGCACCTCGTCGCTGCCGGCCAGCGTGCCGGTGTGGGACGCGGCGGCCTGCGCGGCCTGCGCGGTGCGGCCGGCCTTGATGACGATGATGGGCTTGGTGAGGGCCACCTCGCGCGCGGCGGACAGGAAGGCGCGCGCGTCGCCGATGGACTCCATGTACAGCAGGATGGAGCGCGTCATCGGATCATCCGCGAGGAAGTCGATGAGGTCTCCCCAGCCCACGTCCAGCATGGAGCCCACGGAGACGAAGGCGCTGAAGCCCACGGCCTCGCGCAGGCTCCAGTCGAGGATGGAGGTGAGCAGCGCGCCGGACTGGCTGATGAAGGCCACGTTGCCGGGGCGGGCCATGCCCTTGGCGAAGGTGGCGTTGAAGCCGCTCGTGGGGCGCATCACGCCCAGGCAGTTGGGGCCGATGATGCGCAGGTTCGCGGCCTGCGCGATGTGCAGCACCTCCTGCTCCAGCTTCGCGCCCTCCGGGCCCGTCTCCTTGAAGCCCGCGGAGATGATGATGGCGCCCTTGACGCCGACCTCCGCGCACTCGCGGATGATGGCCGGCACGGACTTCGCGGGGGTGACGATGACGGCCAGGTCCACGGCCTCCGGCAGCGCGCGCAGGGAAGGCCACGCCTTGATGCCGAGCACGTTGGGGCGCTGCGGGTTCACCGGGTAGACGGTGCCGCCGAACGGGCTGCTGATGAGGTTCCAGAGGACGGTGCGGCCCACGCTGCCGGGGCGCTCGCTCGCTCCCACCACCGCGACGCTGCGGGGGGAGAAGATGACCTCCAGCGGCTGACGGGTGCGCTGGTGGAGCAGGTCGATGGAAGGGTCCGTCCGGGCCGGGGGCGTGGCGGGGCGTTGCTCGTCCATGGTGCGCTCGTATTCGGTGGGTGGCCGTACCGGAGCAATCTCCGGCAGGCCTCCATCGTGCACCAGTTGGCAGGAAGAAGACGGGGCAGCGGACGTTCCCCTGTCCTGTTCCTTATGCGAGCGAACGGGCGGACGCCGTCACGACGCGCGCGCATGCTCCACCACCGGCTTGAGCACGGTGCTGGCGAACTCCGCCAGGGTGGTGGGCGTGGTCGTCTCCTTCGAGCGCGGCTCGGCCGGGTCCATGCGCCCGTCCTGGATGGCGCCGTACATCTCCACGAAGGTGTCTGCCGCGAAAGCAGGCATGCCCGCGCCCGTCATGCCGTTGCGCAGGTCCTCCAGCCCCACCCGCACGTACTTCACGGGCTGGCCCAGCACCTGGGTGAGGATGCTCGCGACCTCCGGATAGGTGAGGTCCTTGGGCCCGTGCACGCCCACGTAGCGGTGGCCCGTCCACGCCGTGTCCAGGAGCACCTCGGCGGCCTTGTTCGCGATGTCCGCCGTCGCGACCATCGGGAAGGCCTTCGTCTCCGGACTCGCGCTGAAGAGCGCGCCGGCCTTCGCCAGGCCCTGCACGTCGCGCAGCAGGTTCTCCATGAAGAAGCCCGCGCGCAGGCTGACGACGTTCGGCGCCGCCGCCTGGAAGGCCTCTTCAATGGGCTTCAGCACGGACACCGGCCCCGTGCCCGGACCGCTCTGCGCGCCGACGCTGGAGAGGATCACCACGCGCTTCACGCCGTGCGCCTTCACGCGCTCCGCGGCCATCTTGCCGTTGGCCTTCGCCCACTCGTGAAAGTCCGGACGGATGGCGGGCGGAGACAGCCAGAACAGCGCCTCCGCGCCCACGAGCGCCGCGTCCAGCGTGGCCTGTTCGTCGATGGAGCCCTGCACCACCTTCGCGCCCAGCTTCACCAGGTCCGCCACCTTCTCCGGCGTGCGCGAGATGACGGTGACCTTCCGGCCCGCCTTCAGCAGCTTCTCCACGAGGGGACGACCGATGTTGCCGTTCGGGGTGTTGATGACGATGGACATGGGGTGCCTCCAACGACAGCGAGATGGCGCAACAGTGCCCCCGCGCCCTGCATGAGGCCACTGCATGCTATGCATGGGCCCATGCGCCGCGTTCATGAAACCCCAGCGCCCTCCCCCACGGAGGTGGACCTCTCAGGCATCAACCTCAACCTGATGGTGGCGCTGGACGCGCTGCTGAAGGAGGCGCACGTCACCCGCGCCGCCGCGCGCGTGGGCCTCACCCAGTCCGCGATGAGCCATGCGCTCGCGCAGCTGCGGGAGCTGTTGGGCGACGCGCTCCTCATCCGCGGCCGGGGCGGCATGGTGCTGACGCCGCGCGCGCAGCAGCTGGCCGCGCCGCTCAAGCGGGGGCTGGCGGAGCTGCGGCGGGCCCTGCGCGACGAGCCCCCGTTCGCTCCCGCCACCGCGACCCGCCGCTTCACCGTGGCCACGCGCGACTTCTTCGGGTCGGTGCTGCTGCCGGGCGCGCTGGAGCTGCTGGGCCGCGAGGCCCCCGGCGTGGACCTGGCCGTGCTGCACGTGGACAGCCACACCTTCCCCAGCCACCTGGAGACGGGCGAGGTGGACCTGGCCATCATCGTCGCGCCCGTGCCGTCCGGGCCGGGCCTGCGCCAGCAGAAGCTCCTCACCGAGGACTTCGTCTGCGTGGTGCGCAAGGACCACCCCACCGTGCGCCGCAAGCTGGACCTGGACACCTACCTGAAGCTGTCCCACATCCTCATCAGCCCGAAAGGCGACGGCGTGGGCGCGGTGGATCTGTCCCTGGCCCAGCGCGGCCTGCCCCCGCGCCGCATCGCCGTGCGTGTGCCCTACTTCCTCATCGCCCCGCTGGTGGTGTCGCGCTCCGACCACGTCCTCACCGCGCCTCGCCGGCTCATCGCCGCGTTCCGCGACGCGTACGCGCTCCAGGTGTTCCCCCCGCCCATCCCCGTGCGCCCCTTCGACATCCTCCAGGTCTGGCACGAACGCTTCGACGGCGACCCCGCGCACCAGTGGCTGCGCGGACTGGTGGCGCGGGCCGTCAACGCAGGGTCTGAAAACACCCGGAGTTCACGAAGGGTGCGGCGCGAGCCAGCTTCCTGACACTCGGGGGGCGCGACACTGAACGTCAGTACACAGGTGGGGGAGCATCGCATGGGGGGCTTCGTGTAGGGTGCTCCCCATGAATCCTGAGAAGCTTGTCTTCGCCCAGACCGTCGACGCGCTCTTCGTCCGCGCGCTGGAGAACCGCCTGACGCCAGCGTGCCGCGAGCACCTGAAGCGGGCGGGGCTGGACCTCGACAAAAAGCTGGAGCGCACCTATTCGCTGGAGCAGTGGCGGGAGTTCCTGCGCATCGCGGCCGGGCACGTCTATGGCGGCGTGCCGGCGGAGGCCGCGTACTACTCCCTGGGCGAGCGCTTCATGGACGCCTACTTCGGCACCTTCTTTGGCCGTGCGCTGCTGGGCGTGGGCCGGCTGGCCGGTCCCCGGCGGATGCTGCTGCGGGCGGACCTGGGCTTTCGCGCCGGCAACAACTTCAGTGAAGTCAAAATCGTGGAGCGCAGCGCGACTTCGCTGGAGCTATGGATGAACGACGTGCTGGCGGATCAGCCGACGTTCGCGGCGGGGCTCCTGGCGCGCGCGGTGGCGCTGTGCGGGGGCTGGCGGGTGGTGGCGCTGCCGGAGGAGTTCGACGGCACGGCGGCGACGTTCCACCTGCGCTGGAGCGAGGCCGCCGTGGAAGGGGCGCTCAGCGCCACTGAGGATGGGTCCGGAGGCGACGCTCGACCTCAGGCGTGAGGGTGCCCCCGTGCGGGGCCCGGGAGGACGAGCGCTCCCAGCGCTCCAGCCACCGGGTCCCCAGCGGGGCGGCCAGTGTTTCGTAGCGGGTCGAGGCCACGGTGGTCTCCCCCTTGGTGCCGGTGGACACGCCGGCGCCCACGTAGAACCCCGCGAGCAGCAGCGTGACGCGGGTGGGCGTGGCCGCGCTGTAGGTCATCAGCAGGGCGCCCTCTCCGTCTTCCCTGCAATGCCGGCGCACCCGGGCGAGGACGGCCTCGGTCCACATGTCCGGGTTGGACGCGGGTGAGAACGGGTCGAAGAAGACGAGGTCGGCCGGGGGCAGCTCCGCGTCCGGCTCCAGGAAGGGCACCGCGTCCCCCAGCTTGAGGGTCCACTGGATGCCGGGCTCGCTCCAGGCGCCGTGCTTCATGAGGCTTTCGGCGGCCTCGCGGAACGGCTGGAGGAAGGGGAAGCCCTCCGCGTCCGCGAGCGCGAGCCGCAGCGGGGCCAGGTCCACCTCGAAGCTGACGATGTGCAGGTCGCGGGCGCGGTCCGGGCCCAGCTCCCGCGCGCGGGTGAGCGCGGCGACGGCGTTGGTGGCGGCGCCCAGGCCCACGTCGTGGATGACGAGCGGCGGGCCGGGCTTGCGCAGGCGGTCCGCGAGTCCGGGCTGGTCGACGTAGAGGCGAAGGGCCTCCTGCCACGGGCCCACCGCGGGGTGCATGACCTCGCCATGGCCCAGGTGGCGCACGGCGCGGTGGCCGTTGCGCAGGGTGACGAGTTCGAAGTCGCCGTCGCGCGGATGGGAGGGCTCGGACATGGGGCTCCTGGCCTGGAGGGGACGTGTGGGAAAGGATGGGTGCCTAGCATGACGACTCCAGGGCAGGAACATCGGGGCGCGCTTCACGGGGAGGACGTCCGGCACGGGGAGGCTCCATTCGAGGGCGGCCGGGTGCGGCTGTCGCTGCGGGTGGAGGCGGAAACGCGCACGGTGCTGGCGGCGGCGTGGGAGGCGTCGGTGGAAGCCTCGGGGCATCCGCTGGCGGCGTGCCTGGAGTCGCTGTGCCAGAACGCGGTGGGCATGGGAGTGGACGTGTTCCTGCGCTTCGACGACTTCCACCTGCGTTCGGGGTGTCCGGAGGGGTTGGAGGCGACGGAGGAGGCGGGGCTGGCGGTGCGGGTGTTCCGGCTGGCCTTCAGCCAGTTCCACCCCCGGGCCACGGGGCCCGCATACCTGTCGAGCGGGCTGGTGCTGGCGAAGCTGCCCCGGGGCGCGCGTCCGGAGTGGGAGGAGCCGGGGTTCTACTTCGCGCACTACTACCGGGAGGAGCTGTGGCCCGCGGCGGTAGCGGAGGCGCGCCGGGGTGGCGTGCTGGGGCCTCGAGCGGCGTGTGCGTACATCGATGCGCTGCTGGCGAAGGCCGATGACACGGTGGAGCTGGACTGGCCCGTGGAGCAGGGCACGGCGACCTGGGACTGGCTGACGCGCGTGTGCCTGCCGTCGGTGACGGGGGGCGAGGAGCGGACGCGGCAGCTGCTGGAAGGTGGGTACGGGGGCGCGAGCGGCACGGGGAGCTTCCCGTTCGGGCACCTGGATGGAGGGCCGTGGCATCCGCCGGAGGGGCTGCCGGAGCCGGAGGATGTGGGGCACGTGGAGTTCATCCTCGGCGATTTGGAGCACCTGCTGCCGGAGCTTCCGAAGGACGGCGTGCTGCTGGCCGCGCCCCGGTGGATGGCGGTGGGACAGACGCGGGACTCCCCTGCCCTGCGCCGGGCGGACATCTCCAGTGAGGAGGCCGGGGGCTTCGGCCTGTTCAACGCGGCGGCGCACGACGTGGGTGAAGACGATGATTGATGGGCGCCTGCTGGGTGGGCTGGTGGCCCTGCTCTGTCTGTCTTGCGCTTCGGGTCCAAGGCAGTACGCGCAGACGTCCGACTCCGCGACCAGTGGATGTCTGCGCAATCCCACCTGCTACACGCAGCCGGGGGATGAAGCGTTCCTGCCGTGGGTGGACAAGGCCGCCAGGGCCGCGGCCACGGCAGGCGCCACGATGAAGCTCCTGGAGGCGGCGGACGTCGCCCGCATCGAGCACCTGTTGGTGGAGTGCGCGAAGGAAGCCGACTTCATCGTCAATGAGCGTGAGTACGGCCAGGGGAGATACCCGGACGACAAGGAGTGCAAGCGGGTGATCGGCCGGAACAAGAAAGGCGAACTCCTCACGCGACAGATGGAGCTTGGCACCCTGAAACATGCGGTGGCCTTCGCCTGTGTACGGCGAGAGATCCTCAAGCTCTTTCCCGATCAGGTCTCCATCGAGCCACGCTTCGGCGAGGAATCAAAGAGCGGCGCGTACGCATTGACGAATCAGTGGGAGGGCTCCATGAAACCGGACATCGTGCTGCATGCCTCCGGACAGCCCAACTGGATCCAGTGCATCTATGACTTCAAGTTTCCCTGCACCCTGTGGTCGAAAGAACATCCATTGGATGCGGCTCAGCAGCAATTGAAGGACTACGGGCGGCTTGGAGGGAAGTGCAAACCCGCCATCGTCACTCCCCTCATGGGAGTCATCCGTGAGTGAGCCGCTGGCACCGCGACCTCCTGGCGCTGGCACTCCGAGGGTCCAGCCCATCGTGGGCTTTGAGTTCTTCCTGCCCCACGACCACGGCGTGATCGCGGCCTCGGTTGTCCGCGCACTCGACGCCTACCAGCAGGCCCTGGGTCCAGGCTCCGGAAGGCTGACCACGACCTGGGACGCGGATGGCGATCCTTCTCCGCTCACGCCGGCCGTCTGGGAAGAACTGCGCGAGCGACTCGGCGCGGCGCCGACCGATGACTTCCTGGACGACCTGCCGCGAGACTCCCTTTGGTTCGACGTCCTGACCCGGAGACGGTTCGATGCCAACGTGCGCCTGACGGGCGACGAATCCGATTCGAGCGGCTACGAATTCCGTTATCGCTCCCGGCTGCCCTGGCGCAATCCCAGCGCAAGAATGCTCAGTGTCTTGAGCGTCCAGGTGCCCCTCCGATTTCTCGACGAGCAGGGCCCGGCACGGCTGCGTGAACTGGCCCTGGACCTTGCCGGCTCCCTCCCGTTCTCGACGGCTCATGCCGGCTTGTCCTTCGCTCCATCGAGAGGATTCTGGAAGGCCCTTCCCTTGCTCAAGGCGGACCTGTTCCGCCATCCCGGCTGGGCTGTACCCGCGGAAGGAATGTCCCTGGACATGGGCCTCCAGGTTGACGGCATCCACTGGCTGAACTTCCTGGGCCCACCCCTCCTTGAAACCGTTGGCGGTCTCCAGGCGCTCCGCTCGCACCTGAGCCATCCGGAGACCCGCGTCCAGGAGCTCACCGGAGGCCGTGCGCTGATCAGCCTGGGCCCCGCGCCGCTCGCGGGGGACACGAAGCTGGGTGAGACACTGCCGGCGTATCGCGAGCTGGCCCGGTTCCTGGAGCCCTGGCTCCTGCCCCTCCCCCACGTCAACACCTGGGACGGCTACACCGACGAGGAGGCCCGTCTCTGGTGGCGCCGCTTCCTGGAGGCCCCTCCCAAGAAGACATCCGACCCACACGACGGGTAACCGCGCCGGATTTTTTCACGCATTGCCCCAGCACCCGGCGCACTGATAATCCGCAACCCGGAGTGCTTACGTCGAGCGGCGGGCCGACGGTCGTGTTCGCGCCAGCCCTCGCGGATCGGGGTTTCATCGATGCGGTCACAACGCGCTGTCTGGAGCAGGCTCCTGTTGTTCGCCGCGAGCCTGGGCCTTCTTTCCTGCGGCGGGAACGAGCGCCCGGCGGCATCCGAGGGCATCCGCAACACGCCCGCCCGTCTCGCGGCGGCGCCAGCCTGGTACAACACCGCTTCCATGGCGACGGCCCGCGCGCGCCACGCGGCCGTCCTGCTCCCCGACGGGAGGCTGCTCGTCGTCAATGGCGTCAACTCCGGCTTCGTGGGCACGGCGGAGACCTACGATCCCGCCACCAACACCTGGAGCTCCGCGGGCCCCACCAGCCTCACGGGCAACATCACCCTGGCCGTGCTCCTGCCCACGGGCAGGGTGCTGGTGCTGACCGATGGCTCGCAGGGGGGACGCCTCTATGATCCCGCCAGCAACACCTGGACCTCCACGGGCAACATGTCCTCGACCCGCTCCTTCCCCACGGCCACGCTGCTGGGCACGGGACAGGTCCTGATCGCGGGCGGCACCGGCGGTGGCGGCGTCCGGCTCACCACCGCGGAGCTCTACGACCCCGCGACCAACACCTTCACCGCCACGGGCGCCATGTCCACGGGCCGCAGCCAGCACGTGTCGACACGGCTGCGCGACGGACGCGTGCTCGCGGTGAGCGGCTTCAGCGGCAGCGACGAGGTGCCCGGCGCCGACCTCTACGATCCGGCCACCGGCACCTGGTCCGCCGCCGCCCCCCCGCTGGTCGCCCGTCACTACGCCACGAGCACCCTGCTCCCCGACGGCCGCGTGCTCCTCGCGGGCGGACAGACCGCTGGCGGTGCGACGGCCCAGTCGGAGCTCTATGACCCGGCAGCCAACACCTGGACCGCGACCGGCAGCCTCGCGTTCCCGCGAGCCATCCACCGGGCCACGTTGCTGCCGGATGGCCGCGTCCTCGTCACCGGCGGCGCGGTCGACGGGAACCCGGCGCAGACCGAGTCCGAAATCTTTGATCCCGCCACCGGCACCTGGACCTCCGGCGGCACGCTGAACGTCGCCCGTGCGAACCACACCGCGACGCTGCTGCCTTCGGGCAAGGTGCTCGTCACGGGCGGCGAATCCAACAACCCCGCCCAGACCTTCTTCGCGCAGACGGAGGTCTACGACCCCGCCAGGAGCCAGTGGTCTCCCGCTGGCGCCATGGGCACGCCCCGCACCGACGCCGCGGTGGCGCTGCTGCCCTCGGGCCAGGTGCTCGTCGCGGGCGGCCGCGGCCAATTCACCTCGTCGGCCGCGGCGGAGCTGTACGACCGCGCGAGCAACGCGTGGACCGCCCTGCCCGACCTCCTCACGCCGCGCGAGCGCGGCACCGCGACCGTGCTGCGTTCGGGGCAGGTCCTGATCGCGGGCGGCCGCAACGTCAACACCTCCACGCCCTCCACGGAGCGCTTCGACCCCACCACCAACACCTGGCTGGCCACCGCGGACCTGCTGAGCCCGCGCCACCTGCACACCGCCACGCTCCTGCCGGATGGCCGGGTGCTCGTCGTCGGCGGTCAGCGCAACACCACCGTGCTGGACACCGTGGAGATCTACGCGCCCGACACGAACACGTGGACCCCCGCGGCCCCGCTCTCCATGCCGCGCGGCGGACACCGCGCCGTGCTGCTCCAGGACGGCCGGGTGCTCGTCGTGGGCGGACGCACCGCCGGCGGCGCGGAGCTGGCCTCCGCGGAGCTCTACAACCCCACCAACGACGCCTGGGCCCCGGCGGCGAACCTCGCGGCCGCCCGCGAAGAGCTGACGCTGACGCTCTTGCCGTCGGGCCAGGTGCTCGCGGCAGGCGGTAAGACGGTCGCCACGGTGCTCACGTCCGCGGAGCTCTACACGCCCGGCACCAACACCTGGGCGCCCGTGGACAACGATCTCACGCAGCCGCGCTGGCTCCACTCCGCCACGCTGATGCCTTCCGGCAAGGTGCTGGTCGCGGGCGGAATCACCACGACTGGCGAATACGCCAAGACGGCGGAGGTCTACGACCCCCTCCTCCGCGCGTGGACCAGCGTCGAGGACCCCGCCGCGGAGGGAGGCCTGTTCAGCGCCTCCCTGCCCTCGGGCGAGGTCCTGCTGGCGGGGGGGCAGGAGCCCACCAACGCGCAGCTGTATGACGACACCCGGGCCCTCCCCGCCTGGCGGCCGACGGTGACGAACCCGGCGACCCTCGTCGCCGCCTGCCCCACCGTCGTGGAGGGCCTGCGCTTCCGGGGCATCTCCGGCGGAAGCAGCGGCAACACCGCGGACTCGCCCACCGACTTCCCCCTGGTGCGCCTGCGGGCCGCCGAGGGTGGACGCCTCTGGACGCTCCCCAGCAGCAACACCTCGGCCACCCGCGCGACGGTGACCGTGCCCGCCGACGCGCCGCTGGGGACCTACGCGCTCACGGTCTTCGCCAACGCCATCCCCGGCGGCCGCATGGTGACGGTCGTCCCCAACCAGCCTCCGACGGCGGCGGACCAGACGGTCACCGTCCAGAAGGACACGCCGCTGGAGCTCGCCCTGGCCGGCACGGATCCGGACCCCGGCCAGGTGTTGACCTGGACGGTCGTCACCCAGCCGCAGCACGGCACGCTCGGCACCAGCGCGCAGGGGAACCTCGAGTACACGCCCGAGGCCGGCTTCGTGGGCACGGACAGCTTCACCTACCGGGTCCGTGACTGCGCCGACGACAGCAACGTCGCGACCGTGACCCTCAACGTGACGGAGGACGTGGTCACCCGCACCCTCACCTGCCCCGCGAACGTCGTCGTGGAGGCGACGGATCCGGACGGCGCGCTCGTGACCTACGACCCCGCGGTCCTGGATCCGGCGGGAGGGCTCCCGGTGAGCTACACGCAGCCGTCGGGCGCGCTGTTCCCCATTGGCACCACGACGGTCACCGCGACCTCCACGGGCCTCACCTGTTCGTTCCAGGTGACGGTGCGGGACACCACGGCGCCCACGCTGACCTGCCCCGAGTCCCGGAGCGCGGCCCCTGGTGAGACGGTCACGTTCGAGCCCACGGCCACGGACGCGGTGACGGCCTCGCCGGTGGTGACGTCCTCGCCCGCTTCCGGCAGCCCCTTCCCGGCAGGCGCCACGACGGTCACCGTCACCGCCACGGATGACGCGGGCAACACCGCGCAGTGCACGTTCCAGGTCCGGGTCCAGGCGCAGGTCGTGGAGATCGCCGGCGGTGGCTGCGATAGCACCGGTGGCACCACGTCCGCGCTGGCGCTCCTCGCCGCGCTCGCGGCCTGGGGGAACTCGCGCCGCCGTCAGAACCCGGCCCGGGGGAACTGAGACATGCGCTCCCTCTTTTCTCGAATGGACCTCCCCTTGCGTATGAAGGCTCAGAGCTGGGCGCTGGCCGCGCTGCTGGCCACCGCCGTCACCCCCGCCGCGTTCGCGCAGACCACCACGAGCCCGCTCGTCCCGCTGGACCTGGAGCGCCTGCGCTTCACGCCGGCGGCGACGGACTCGATGCTGGTGGACACCGGCCGCGTGCTCCCCGAGGGCGGCTACCGCCTGCTCCTCATGGTCAACTACGAGCGCGGCATCCTCCTGCTCCAGGGCAGTGACGGGCTGGAGCGCTCCATCCTCCACTACCGCACCGCGGGCTGGCTGGCCGGCGCGTGGTCGCCGGTGGACCGGTTGGAGTTCTCCGCGAAGCTGCCCGTCATCATCGCGCAGGGCGGTCACGGCGCGGAGCAGCTGGTGGGCGTGAGCGAGCCGGACTCGTTCGGCCTGGGCACGCCGGAGCTGGGCGTGCGCTACGAGCTGCTGCGGCGCGAGGAAGGCGCGCCGGTGTTCCTGGGCCTGGGCCTGGACATCGGGATTCCGGGCGGCACGGCGGACGCGTTCGGCCGTCAGGCGGGCTGGGCCGGGTTCCAGTTCGCGCCCCGCGTGTCGGTGAGCCGCGAGCTGGGGCCCGTGGTGCTGGGCGCCAACGCGGGCATCCGGATCCGCTCGCGTGAAGTGGAGCCGGGCCGCGACGTGGGCACGGAGCTGGAGCAGGGCGTGGTGGTGGCCACGCGAGGCAAGGGGCTGCGCGCCGAAATCGCGCTGCAGGCCGCCGAGTCGCTCGTGGAGTCGGACTTCGCGCTGGAGCTCCTGGGCGGCGTGCGGCTGCCGGTGGGCGCCGGCTTCGAGGCGTTCGCGATCGGCGGGCACGGCTTCACGGACATCCCGGGCACGCCGTCGTTCCGGCTGGCCGCGGGCATCGCGTACGCGAACGAGCCCGAGCCCGTGGACCGCTGCCGCACCGGCCGCAGCCACACGCCGGAGCAGTGCCCGAACGAGGACGACGACGGCGACGGCGTGGCGAACAAGGACGACCGCTGCCCGCTGGAGTCCGGCTCCGTGGAGAACAACGGCTGCCCGGACAAGGACTCTGACGGCGACGGCGTGGTGGACCGCGAGGACCAGTGCCCGAACGAGGCCGGTCCCTCGTCCGAGCGCGGCTGCCCCGTGAAGGACTCGGATGGCGACGGCGTGCCGGACAAGGACGATGCCTGCCCCAACGAGGCCGGTCCGTCGTCCGAGCGTGGCTGCCCCGTGAAGGACACGGACGGCGACGGCGTGCCGGACAAGGACGATGCCTGCCCGAACGAGGCCGGTCCGTCGTCCGAGCGCGGCTGCCCCGTCAAGGAACAGCCCAAGCCCGAGCCGAAGCCCGAGGAGAAGCCCGCGGAGGAGACGACGTCGCCGCTGGGACACATCGTCCAGTTCCCGGTGAACCAGTCGGAGTTCCAGGAGAACGAGCAGCAGCAACTGGACTCCATCGTGGCCTACCTGAAGGCGAACCCGAAGCTGAACGTCCGGATTGAGGGCCACACGGACAACAGCGGCCCGGAGGAGGCCAACCGCACGCTGAGCCATCAGCGCGCGAACCGCGTGCGCGCGTACCTCATCCAGAAGGGCATCGCGGGCTCGCGGCTGGAGGCGAAGGGCTTCGGCCCCGACCGTCCGCGCGTGTCCAACGAGACGCCGGAGGGCCGCAGCGCGAACCGCCGCGTGGAGTTCGTCCCCGTCACGGGGAGCTGACTCACGCGACGCTCCACATGACGCCGCTTCGTGGACACCCACGAAGCGGCGCGTGGAGGTTTCAGCGAGACGGGCGTGGAGGCCTCCTCCACGCCCGTTTTGCGTCAGGCCTCTTCGGGGTGCAGCTGCACCAGCGCGGGCAGCTCCGCCGCGCGGTCGCGCAGCCGGACCTTGGGCCGGATGGCCACCGGGACGCGGGCGGCCGCGAGCAGCTCCAGGTCGAACACGTTGTCGCCGAACGCGGCGTAGAGCGGCCGGTCCGTCCGCAGCCTCAGGCTGTTCACCTTGCCGGGGCCGTAGGGCACGGGCTCGAAGACGGACGTCAGCAGCCGCCCGCCCTCCTCCTTCGGCGTGCACGCCACCACGAAGTCGGGCGTGATGCCCACCTCGCGCACCGCGGCCTCCACCACCGCGCGCGGCGACGCGCTGACCACGTAGCAGTCCACACCCTGCCCCCGGGCCCACTCCACCACGCGGCGGGCCTCCGGATGGACGCGGCCGGCCACGCCCCGCTTCGCCACCACGTCGAGCGCGAAGCCGCGCAGCTCCTCCGCGTGCCAGCCGGCGAAGATCCACGCCATCATCTCGTAGGTGTCCTTCTCCGGCAGCCGCCCGGCCTCGAACGCCTTGAACAGCGCGTGCGCCAGCGTCACCGCGTCCGGATGCGACTCCACGCCGTGGCGGGCCCCCAGCCGCTCCAGCGCCACGAGGGCCTCGGGGCGAACGCCGCCGTGCTCCAGCAGGGCCATGAACAGGTCGTCCCCCACGTCCCCGCTCCACAGCGTGCCGTCCCCATCGAAGGCCAGCACGCCGTCCGGCGTCCGCTCCACCTCGCGACGGATGCGCTCCAGCGTCTCCTCGACCCGCTCAGTCCTCATGGCCGGCATCCTCGCTGGCCGCACCGTCCGGTGTCACCCGCGTCCTCGAAGCCGGGACGCGGGCTGTTCACCATCCAGGGGAACAGGTGGCTACTCTTCAGGGCATGGCACGAACCGAGAAAGAGAAGATGCTCGCGGGCGAGCTGTACAGCGCCGTCGACCCGCAGCTGGTGGCCGAGCGGGCCCGCGCCCGCAAGCTCCTGCGCTCCTACAACCAGTCCACCGAGGACGAGCTGCCGCAGCGTGAGGGTCTGCTCACCGAGCTCCTGGGCAAGGTGGGCGCCGGGACGTGGATCGAACCGCCGTTCTTCTGCGACTACGGCGAGCACATCCGGCTGGGCGAGCGCGTCTTCATGAACTTCCAGTGCGTCATCCTGGACTGCAACACGGTGACGATTGGCGACGACGTGTCCTTCGGCCCGGGCGTGCAGGTGTACGCGGCCACGCATCCCGTGGATCCGGATGAGCGCATCAAGGGCCCGGAGCTGGGCCGGGCCATCACCATCGGTTCGAAGGTATGGATTGGCGGCGGCTCCATCATCTGCCCGGGCGTCACCATCGGCGAGGGCTCCACCATTGGCGCGGGCAGCGTGGTGACGCGCGACATCCCGCCGTACGTCTTCGCCGCCGGCAATCCCTGTCGCGTCATCCGGAACCTCCGGTAGCGCGCGGACTTCAGCCCACCGCCTGGTGGGTCTCGGTGACGCCCTGGTACCCGTAGAGGCCGCTGTCGTACGGGGTGATGGCGTCGTCGGCCTTCTTGGTGCAGGCCGCGGCGGTGGGGTCGAAGGCCTGGAACTGGCCCTTGTCGTCCTTGAACTCCACCCACGCATGGAGGCCCCGGTCCGTATTGCCGAAGACGACTTGCGCGTCCACGCCGGCCTGCTCGAAGCGCTGTTCGGCCTCGATGGCCATGTCCACGCAGACGCCGGACTTGGACGCGTCGAAGGTGCTGGCGTTCTTCATGGCGGCATCCCACGACTTGCCGCCCGTGTAGTCGTACTTCCAGGACGTGGCCTCCTTCGCGATGTCCTGGGCCACCGCATCCGCGCTCTTGCCGGAGGACGGGCCCTTCGCGCCCTGCGCCTGCGCCTGCGCGGGGGCAGGAGCCGGGGCCGGCGCGGGCTGCGCCTTCTGGGCCTGGGCCTTGGACGGCTCGAAGCTGTCGCGCTGCCAGTTCTGCTGGAAGCTCTGTGAGCTATTGGTGGGCTTCGGGCCCTGGGCCTTCGCGCCCTCGCCCTTCAGCAGGGCCTCCTTCGTCAGGCCCAGCTCCTTCAGCAGCTTCGCGAACTCCTGGGGCTGCTTCGCGGAGTCCACCGTCTTCACGGGCGAGCCGTCCGGCTTCACGACCTTCACCACGACATTCCGCGGGGCCTGCCCGGCTTCGGGGGAAGGCTTCGCGCACGGGCTGGAGGACGGACGAGAGAGGGAGGAGATCGCCATGGGACAGGGCCTCGAAGAAGCAGCGGGGATGCCCGTCCCATGAGCACGGCGTGTGCCAACGCTCGTGCTTCTTGGGGTGAACGCCAAACCCCTGTGTTTCCAGGACCCGTGGGCCGGGCCTCGTCAGCGGAGGCCCGCGCCGCTGATGACAGCCGTTGGCGGGGTGATGTCCGCCGTCATCACCCTGCCGCCTCGGAGGCACCGTCGGGCTCCGGCTCCTCCGGCCCTTCCACGGTGCGCTCCAGCGTGCGAGCGAGCGCGGCCCGCGCCTCCGCCGCCTCCTCGAAGGGCTCATCGCTCCCGGCCCGCGCCGGAGGAGGCACCGTCGCATCCAGTTCGTCCGGGTGCAGGCGGAACCACTTCGCGACGAGCATCACCTCCTGGGACTCCTGAGCGCGGAGGCCAATCGCCTCCGGCTCCGGCACGTCGAAGATGGCCCGCACGCGCGCGTCCAGCGCCGCCTGCTCCTCCGGCGTCCGGGGCGTGGGCACCTCCGCGCGGATCCGTCCCCGCCTGAGCACATACGTGCGGTCCTCACCGCCGTGCCCGCGCGCCGTGTAGATCAGCGACAGCCGGCGCAGCGTGCGGCCCAGCTCGACGATCCACGCCTGCACGTTCTCCAGCCGCTCCGCGCGGTCGCGCAGCTCCGCCGCGTATTCGAACTGGAGCCGCCGCGCCGCCATCGCCATGCGCTCGCGCAGGATGACGAGCGGCCGGTCCGACTCGCCGTTGAGGAACGCCCGCGCCAGCGCGACCTGAGCCAGGTACTCCGCCGTCGTGCACCCACTCGCGCATGGAGACAGACACCGCGCCGTCTGCCCGCGCATGCACCGCGGATCGTCCTTCAGGGGGAAGAGCTGGATCTGATCCGCCAGCCGCATGGTCGTCTCGGATGGGCAGTCGCGCAGCTCCAGCAGGTCATTCACCGCGCGCACCACGTCCGCCATGGTGTGCCGGCCGTGGAAGGGCCCGAAGTACTCCGCGCGCCCGTCACCGCCGGGCTGGCCCACCACTCGCAGCCGGGGCACGACCTCACGCGTGAGTTGGAGGAAGCAGTGCGCGCGGTCGCGCTTGTGCTCCACGTTGTAGAGGGGCCGGTGGCTCTTGATCAGCCGGAACTCATGGAGCAGCGCCGCGAACTCGCTGGCCGTGTACTCCCACTCCACCTGGTGCGCCTGCGCGACGATCTCCCAGGCCTTCTCGCCCTCGTCCGCGCGGAAGTACGACAGGAGCCGCGTGCGCACGCGCACGGACTTGCCCACGTAGAGCAGCTCCCCGGCGGGACCGAAGAACCGGTACACGCCGGGCCGGTTCTCCGCGCTCGCGCGGACGTGACTCAGGAGGGTGGCGACGCGCGGGTCCATGCGGCGGAAGGTGCGCCGGGCAACAGGGCCCGGGCACCGCAGGCTAACCCGCCACGTCCCTCCGCACCGCCGTTCGCGTGGCGCCCTTCACAACCCGGCCGGAGGGCGGGCGGAGGGCCACGCGCCCGGACTTCAGCCCACGTCCTTCAGCGTCGCGGCGCTGGCCGCGGCCTCGTCCTTCAGGTCCTTGGGCGTGGCGATGGCGGACTTCAACTCGCGGTACGTCTGCGCGTAGCCGTTGCGCAGGATGCCTTCGCGCACGCGCTCCATGAGCCGCTGGTAGTGCCGCACGTTGTGCACGGACAGGAAGCGCGAGCCCAGGTGGTGCTTGCCGCGCATCAGGTGCTGCAGGTAGCCGCGCGTGTACTTCTTGCACACGTAGCAGTCGCACTCGGGGTCGAGCGGCCCGTCATCCAGCTGGTACACGGTGCGGGTGATGCGCACCAGGCCCTGGAACGTGTACGCGTAGCCCTGCTGCGCCATCTTGGTGGGGATGATGCAGTCGAACATGTCCACGCCGCGCAGCACCGCCTCCAGCAGGTCCGTGGGGGTGCCCACGCCCATCAGGTAGCGAGGCTTGTCCTGCGGCAGGGACGCGGTGGCGCGCTCGGTCATCGTGTCGCGCTCCACCTTCGTCTCGCCCACGGCCAGCCCGCCGATGGCGAACCCGTCGAAGGGCAGCTTGGTGAGGAACGCGGCGCTCTCGTCGCGCAAGGCCGGGTGGACGCCGCCCTGGACGATGCCGAACAGCGCCTGGCCCGTGGGGCGCGCCTCCTTCGCGGCGAGGCTGCGCACGGCCCAGCGGTGGGTGCGCTCCATGGCCTCGCGGGTGCCGGCCTCGTCGGTGCGCGAGTCGATGCACACGTCCAGCACCATCATGATCTCCGAGTTGATCGCCTGCTGCATGGCGATGCTGGACTCGGGGCTGAGGAGCCGGCGGCTGTTGTCGTAGAAGCTGCGGAAGTGCGCGCCCTTCTCCGTGATGAGCCGGTCCTCCGGCAGGGAGAAGATTTGGAACCCGCCCGAGTCCGTGAGGACGGCGCCGTCCCAGCCCATGAAGGGGTGGATGCCGCCGAAGCGCTCGAACACCTCCGGGCCGGGCCGGAGCATCAGGTGGTAGGTGTTGGCGAGGAGGACCTTGGCCCCCGTCTCCTTCACCTCCTCCATGGCGAGGTGGCGGAAGCCGGCGTGGGTGGCCACCGGCATGAACATCGGCGTGGGGAAGGACCCCTTGCGGGTGTGGAGGATGCCCGTGCGGGCGCCGGTGGGGTCGGTATTCAGGAGTTCGAAGCGGACGGCCATTGGACGGGCCTTATACCCAGCCCGCCCGTCCGGGGGCACCCGCTTCCTGGGGGACGCCCGCCTGGTCTCCTGGAAGCCGTCTCTCCCCTCCCCGCTCTCGGGAGGCTCCGGTTTCCCTACCCGGCCACTGGGGGCGAGGGGCTGGCGGGGGGGATACCCGGTGGGAAGGCGGCATTTCCGAGGCGGGCGGGCGGTTACATTGGGTCCTCCGGTACGCCGCCGGGCTTCGATTTACCGCGCGTCTTGGGTCGCCGCGCCATTTCCGTTACAAGCCGCCGCCATGTTCAACGTCATCAACGTCTCCAAGGCCTACGGGCCCAAGAAACTTTTCGAGGAGGTCAACGTCGCCTTCTCGCCGGGCCGCCGCTACGGCCTGACCGGTCCGAACGGGGCCGGCAAGTCCACGTTCATGAAGATCCTCGCGGGTGACGAGGAGCAGGACATGGGCGACATCATCCGCCCGCGGAAGCTGGGCATCCTGCGCCAGGACCACTTCCGCTACGAGAACGACCGCGTCATCGACGTGGTGCTGATGGGCAACCGCCACCTGTGGGCGGCGATGGACGAGAAGAACAAGCTGCTGGCCAAGTCCGACATCACCGATGAGGACGGCAACCGGCTGGGTGAGCTGGAAGGCGTCATCGCGGAAGAGGACGGCTATTCGGCGGAGAGTGACGCGGCCACGCTGCTGGCCGGCCTTGGCATCGAGGAGTCCTTCCACGAAGAGCCCATGCGCCAGCTGACGGGCGGCCTGAAGCTGCGCGTGTTGCTCGCGCAGGCGCTGTTCGGCAAGCCGGAGGGGCTGCTGCTCGACGAGCCCACGAACAACCTGGACATCGATTCCATCCGCTGGCTGGAGAACTTCCTGCATGTGTACGAGGGCGTGCTGATCACCATCAGCCACGACCGGCACTTCCTGAACTCCATCTGCACGCACATCGCGGACATCGATTACGAGACCATCATCCAGTACACGGGTGGTTACGACGACATGGTCCGGCAGAAGTCGCAGCTGCGGACCCGGGTCGAGTCCGAGACGGAGGAGAAGAAGAAGAAGATCGCCCAGTTGCAGGACTTCGTGGCGCGCTTCCACGCCGGTACGCGCGCGTCGCAGGTGCAGAGCCGCATCAAGCAGATCGACAAGCTGAAGACGGAGGACCTGAAGCGCTCGAACATCGCGCGGCCGTTCATCCGGTTCGACCAGAAGGTGGTCAGCGGTCGTCAGACGCTGATGTTCGAGGGGCTGAAGAAGTCCTTCGACGGGGTGCCGGTCATCAAGCCGTTCACGGGTCTGGTCTGCAAGGGCGAGCGCATCTGCGTGATTGGCCGCAACGCCGTGGGCAAGTCCACGCTGGTGAAGATGCTGGCCGGGCAGTTGGAGCCGGACGCGGGGACCATCACCTGGGGCCACCAGGCGACGGTGGGCTACCTGCCGCAGGACCACCACGGCGTCATCCACAAGGGGACGACGTGCTTCGGCTACCTCCGGGAGATCAGCGAGAAGCTGACGAACGAGGAGATTTCGGGCGTGTTGGGCCGGATGCTCTTCTCGGGTGAGGAGCGGATGAAGGCGACGGACACGCTCTCCGGTGGTGAGACGGTGCGAGTGCTGTTGTCCAAGCTGATGATCACGCAGGACAACGTGCTGATCCTCGACGAGCCGACGAACCACCTGGACCTGGAGTCCATCGCGGCGCTGGCGGAAGGCCTGTCGAAGTTCGACGGCACGGTCATCTGCGTGACGCACGACCAGGAGCTCATCTCCGAGGTCGCGACCCGCATCTGGAGCCTGGAGGCGGGCAAGGACGTGCTCGACTTCAACGGCCCGTATTCGGAGTTCATGGAGAAGCACGCGGACGCGGCGCTCAAGCGCCGGTAGTCAGGACCGCAATTCCAGACAGTGCGAACGCCGCCCGTTTCCGGTGCTTCCGGAAGCGAGGCGGCGTTTTAGTTGTCTGATGGAGCGGGTCGTGGATTACCCGCGGAGGGGGGACTGGTTGGCCTGGCGAGGTTCAACGTAGTTTGTACAAATGCTCAAATTGTTCGGCCGTTTCACAACGGTGGCCCTGGCTGTCTTGCTCGCAACCGCGTGTTCCCCCGCGGATGCTCCTCTGGAAACCGACTACTCACAGGAGAGCCAGCCGCTGAGCATCCTGACTGGCTCCCTGAATGTGGGGCGGACCTCCTTCGCCCTCACCTTGCTCCAGGACGGAAAGGTGCTCGTGACCGGGGGGTTTGGGTTCAATAACTCCTCCGGTACGAACGGCAGTCTTTCCAGCGTCGAGCGCTATGACCCCGCGACGGGGCTGTTCAGCCTCGTCTCCAGCATGGCGAACGGCCGGAACGGGCACACGGCCACACTGCTGCAGGATGGTCGGGTGCTCGTGGTTGGCGGTTACGTCAGCAGTCCTTCTTCCGGGGTGACGAAGACCGTGGAACTCTACAATCCAGCCACGGGCACCTGGTCGAACGGAGCGCCCACGTTGATGGCCCATTCGCGGCACACAGCGACGCTGCTGCAGGACGGCCGGGTGCTCATCGCCGCGGGCACGGACGCGATTACGTCGACCACTCACGGCACGTCTGTCTGTGAGCTCTACAATCCCACGACGAACAGCTGGTCGTGGTGTAGCTCGTTGCCGCAAGTCCGCGTCGAGCACACGGCGACGCGCCTTCTCAACGGCAAGGTGCTGTTGACCGGTGGGGCTGAATACGACTCGAACGGCCTCAGCACCCCCATGCACCCGGTGGAGTACGACCCCTCGACCAACACCTGGACGACACGGACGAGCCCGTTCGTCAGCCGGCTCAGGCACCAGGCGTTCCTTCTGGCAAACGGTTCGGTGCTGTTGACCGGCGGGATTCCCATCATGGGGGGAACCTTCAACGAGGCCGAGCTGTACGATCCGGCCACGAACACCTGGTCGGCGACCGCGGCGCCCGGTTGGCGGACCGATGCGGCAGGGGCAGTGCTTGCCGACGGCCGCGTCCTGGTCGTCGGTGGGTATTACGCCGGGGCTTTGGCCTCGTCGGTGCTCTATGACACCCAGGCTGGCACCTGGAGTGCCGGTGACTCACTGGTCACCCGCCGCCACGAGGCGAAGGCGGTCCGCTTGAACGACGGCCGCGTGTTGGTCGTCGGTGGTTACAACGCGAGCAGCTTGCGTACCACTGACGCCGAGCTGTTCACGGCCTGTACTCCCTCGGTGACCTGCGCCTCGGAAGGGAAGAACTGCGACGCGATTCCAGATGGTTGTGGCGGCACCCTGGATTGCGGAACCTGCGGCAGCGGACAGCTCTGTGAAGCCAATGTCTGCGTGAGCTGCACGCCGACGACCTGCGCCGAGCAAGGCAAGAACTGCGGCAGCATCCCTGACGGCTGTGGTGGCACGCTCGCGTGTGGCTCCTGTAGCGGGACTGACGTTTGTAACGCGAACGTCTGCGGAAGCTGCACGCCCACCACCTGCGAGGCGCAGGGCAGGAGTTGCGGCACCCTCTCGGATGGATGCGGCGGGACGCTCTCCTGCGGAACCTGCGCGGCGGGCAACACCTGCGGCTCCGCGGGCGTCTGCATCGACTCCACGCCCCCCACCGTCTCCCTCACCGCACCGGCTGCCGGCGCCATCGTGAACGGGATGGTCGCCCTGACGGCCACCGCGAGCGACAACACGGGCGTCGCCCGGGTCGAGTTCTACTTGGGTGGCTCGATCATCGGCAGCGTCTCCACCGCGCCGTACACCTACTACTGGAACAGCAACACCGCTGCGAACGGCGCCGCCACGCTCCAGGCCAGGGCCTATGATGCCACTGGCAACGCGACCTCCAGCTCCACCGTGAGCGTGACGGTATCGAATGGGGCGGCCAACACCTTTGCCTACAGCGCGGCCAACACCAACAGCGCCCAGACGAACACGCTCAACCAGTCCATCCCCCTCGCCGCGGGCCAGACCCTCACCCTGGGGACCTGTGGCGTCATCGGGGCGTCCTTCAACGGAGACACCTACCTGCGCCTCTACGGCCCCACGGGCTTGCAGGTGGCCTTCAACGATGATGCATGCGGTGGCTCGGGCTCGAGCTTCACCTACACCGTGCCGTCGGGTGGTGGCGGTACCTATCAGCTCCGCGCGGGTTGCTACGGAGCCGCCAGTTGCAGCGGCACCGTAGCCTGGAGCTTGATCGGCGGTTCTACCCCGCCCCCGTCGGGAGGCAACACGCTTCCCTACAGCACGACCAACACCAACAGCGCCCAGATGAACACGGTCAACCAGTCCATCGCATTGACCGCGGGCCAGACCCTCACCCTGGGGACCTGTGGCGTCACCGGAGCGTCCTTTTACGGAGACACCTATCTGCGCCTCTTCGGCCCCACGGGCTTGCAGGTGACCTATAGCGATGATGCGTGCGGTGGCGGAGGCTCGAACTTCACCTACACCGTGCCGTCAGGCGGTGCCGGCGTCTACCAGCTCCGCGCGGGCTGCTACTCGAGCAACAGCTGCAGCGGCACTGTGGCCTGGACCCTCCAGTAACCGCCCACCCCAGGTCGGTGCCCAAGAGCGCCGTTTCCGAGGTTCGTGGCAGTGACCAACGCCGCCCGTTTCCGGTCCGTCCGGAAGCGAGGCGGCGTTTGGTTATTCGGGACGCTGGAGAACAGGAGAGCGCAATTGCATGAGCGCGCCTCAAGCTACAACGAGATCAGCGGAGCTCGGTCCGCCCCCCGAATTCATCAAGGGCGAGACTCGCATTGGCGAAGAGCTGGGTCCACAGACCATGGAGTTGGCCATTACGAAAGCTCGGTTGCTGCTGACGCAGGTCCTGAAGCGCTTTACGCGCATGTATTTGTAGGCGTTGCAGCGCGTCAGTGCGAGTCGCAGGACTGACTCGCTTTAGCAGCGAGGCTGGCACCAGCCACGCCTTCAAGCGTCCATCTCGCTCCGTCACCAACTGAATGGCGGGATCGGCTTCGCGCCAGGCGAACAAACCCTTCAGAGGATACGTATCAAGCAGGAGGAACCCATGACTGTGGGCTTTTTCCCCGACAGGAATGTGCATGTCCTCGACGATAAGCAGAAAGCCGCTGGGGCGAAGGCTCCGAGCGAGCGCCGATCCGGGGCCAAGCACGGAGATCCACTGACCTGGCGAAATTTCGTGAAGGACGTTGCACATGATCGCCACGTCAATACTCTCTGCATCGAGCTGTGATTCCAGGTCAGCATCTCCTCTGAAATGCCGCACAGCCGATGCTCCACCACCATAGATTTCGTCAATCAACGAAGCACATTGCTCACGGTCACTTGCAGAGGCATCGAGAGCCCGATAGTCGATGGTTTCGAAGAATGGCTGACCATCGCGATGGGCTTCGCGGAGCGCAGCCAGCAAGCGGCCCTTTCCCGCGCCAAAATCAAGTAGGCGGAAGGGCTGTCCAGGACGATGAATTGCAGATATCGCATTGCGGATCTGCAGAAGCTGCGGGTCGTCACCGTCAGTCATGACCACGGTCGGAGCGAGAAGACAATCCGCTGCGAAACGGTTGCTTGCGAACTGCGCAGGCAACTGGAGAAACGACTCAAGACGTTCGCGCCCCTGGTCATCCCCGAGCAGACCCGTGAGCACAAGTTCCGGATCTCTGCCGACCCACTTTGCACGGCCGTCGCGGACGAACCACAAGGAATCGGTTGGTGCCCAGGCGAGCACAGGCAATGAGTGGGTTGCAATCCAAAGTTGCCCGTTCGGTGTCGCCTTGCGAAGTGTTTCGAGCACATCGACTACCGCTGCGGGGTGCAAGTGAGTTTCGGGCTCATCCAAGAGGAGGATGGCCTCGCTCAGTCGCATCCCCTGCGCGTGCAACGCAACGGCCAACTGCAGCAAAAGCAGTTGTCCTTCGGACAAGCCGGCGTTCTGGATGGAGCGTCCCCAAAGAGTCGGTGCGCCCTCAAGGTTCCTACCAAGGCGTGTGCCTAGAAGTTTTTTGATGTCATCGCACAGCCGTTGGTAATTACCAACAACCTGCTCCTTCTCTGATTCCTCAATCGTCACCACAGGATGGGTTGCCTGGAACCAACGATCCTGCACGTCGGCAACATAGGCAAGGCATCCATTACCCAATGAATTAAATCCAATTCCATCGCGCACCTCCCTCGCCGCCGCAAGCGTTCGACTTCGGGACATGGAAAACGGATCCACAAGCCCAACTTGCCGAGGCACATAATGATAAACGGGCTTATCCTCTCTCAACCCCCTAATCACAACCCTACGCGCACGCATTGTGTTATCTTCGCACATCTTAACCCATTGCGCCTCCTCCGGATAATGATGACGCACTAGCTCAAACACCTGTTCTTCATTCACTACTGCGCTAGCACCATATTTTTGCTCCAACTGCTTCCGCCAATTCTCCACCAGCGACTGACGGGTCTCCAACTCCATTGGCGTGGGATGAAGAGCAACACCCAGGTAAACAGATTGAAGGAGCCGGGATTTGCCGCCCCCGTTCGGTCCGGCGAGGATAACTACAGTTCCCAAGCGGGCCATGCTCGTGTGCCCAATACCTGTTCCCTGGTAGTCTTCAGGAATATTTACTTCCGCGATTTGCATCGATTCTCCTATAGCGCTAACGCACGACCACTCTATCGAGCCCAGCAAGGATGTGGTTTGAGTGGACCCAATATACACGGCAAGATGATCCATCTATTCATTTTGAAATGGCCATGAATCGCCAGCCAATACCACCACTCAATCGTGCCGCCATAGGCCGCTTGAAGCAGGTGCAACTCAAGCGGAACTGTTAATTGGTGTCTGGTGCAGTGAGCACGTCCTCGGGCCTCCATTCCAAGGTAACCTGACGCTGGTGCGAGAGGGGAGCGCTTTGCGCGCGTGCACTGCGGGCTTCGATGTTCCAGCCCGGGTCGAAGGGCCCAAAAGCCGGACGCCACGGAGGACGGGCGTCAGTGAGTATGATGCAGGGCCATGTACCCGACACGCCGTCTTCTGGCCCGTGGACAGTGGCTGTTCGATCTCAGACCGCATCGGCTCATCGTCTTCCACGGAGATGAAGCCGTGCGCCGGGAGGTCAGTGGAGACGTGCCGAATCCTCCGTCCGCGCCCGTGGTGCTCGCCGCACTGGATGAGGCAAAGGACGCCTGGGTGGGATGCGGGGATCAGCGTGTCTTCTCCGTGGGGGCCGGCGCAAGCGCTCCCGCCCAGGCCTTTCCGAGGGAGTGCTTCGATCTCATCACCGATGGGGACCGGCTCATCGCAACGGTGGTGGACGGCGCCCTCAAGCTGACCACCCTCTTCACGACCGATGGATCCGGGCAGCGATGGGAACCCATGACCTTGCCCAAGCCCGTGTCCGCCAGGCACGGGTACGGATACAGCGAGGGGCGCCCCCACCGTCAGTCCCCCGATGGGGCGTTCCTCGATACGAGCCCCTTTGGCATCACCGTCGTGGAGAAGGGCCGGGGCCGCGTCTACGTGCTCCGCTCAGGGGCGGCTCAGCCGGAGGGTGCGCTCCAGGTGGAGCCGGGCCATGAGCAGGACATCTGGCGGGCCCAGGCCACTCCCCACGGCGTGCTCCTCCTGCTCGTCATCAACTACCGGCAGACGGCGCTCCTCCACTTCGCGCTCGATGGCACCCTGCTCGGCTCCATCCCGGGGAGTGATGATGATGACGATGAGGAGGAGGAACAGACCTGGGGCGGTGCCGGGGTGTGCGTCCTCGACGCGGCCCGGGCGCTCCTCTTCGTCCAGGACAAGATCCTCCTGGTGTCCCTGCCCGGGCTCCAGGTGCTCGAGACGCTCGTGGGAGAGTGGCCCCACTTCGTGTCCGTGACGCCCGCGGGTGCTGACCGGTGGTGGGTGGGCGCCGAGGACAGTGACGCGCTCTTCCTGCTCACCGCCGAGCCTGGACACCCCTTGCACCTCCACGCCTCACACCGTCCGGTGAGCCCGGGCGCGCCGCTCATGCACGTGGGCTACAAGACGCCCGCATTCCACTGGACCGAGTACACCTCGGCGCCGCTCACTGTGTCCTCGCCCGTGACCGAGACGTGGCGGGCGATGGTGCGCAATGACGGGACCGCGTGTGAGGCGGTGCGGATCCGCGTGTCCGGGGTGCTCGTCGGCGCTCGCGTGGTGGACGTGAGCGTGCGGTATCGCGGCCAGCCGCTCCCGATGGTGGAGGAGCACCGCGTGAACCTCGTGGGGAAAACCGCTGGACTGGAGGGAGGGTCCACCGCGGAGCTGGAGGTGACCTTCAAGCCCCGGAGCGAGGGCTCGGGACCGCTGACCATCACCGTCGAGCCGTGCTCCTGGCAGTGGCAGGGCAAGGACGAGCCTCGCGCCCTCGGAGTGACGGGCCATCCGGCATCCGTCCAATTCCTGCTCACGGTGGAGTAGTGCGAACCGCGCCCCCTGTCCTCGATCAGTTCATGACGGGCGTGGTCACCACTTCCAGAGCAGGGCGCCGCCTCCGAGCAGGAACGCCAGGCCCACTGCCGCCGCGAGGATCCAGGCTCGTCCCAAGCGGGGCCGCGCCTGGCTCTCCGGGCCATCCGGAGCCGGGGCGGCGACGGTCGGGTCGTCGCTCGGAGAGACCTGCTGGACGAGCTGGGCCACCTGCCGCGAGGTCACCGGCTCCCCCTCCGAGCGGATGAAATCCTCCAGCTCCTTCCGGAACGCGTGGCAGTCCGGGTAGCGCTGATCCCGATCTTTCGCGAGCGCCCGGGCGAGGATGGCTCGAAGGGCATCGGGCAGGTCTGGCCGGTGCTGCTCGGCCGGCACGAGGGGCTCGGACACGACGACCCGAAGCAAGTCCCAGTCGGACGTGGACTCAAAGGGCCTGCGCGTGGTGAGCAGTTCGTAGAGCACCAGTCCCAGCGAGTAGACGTCCACCCGCCGGTCCACCGGCACGCCCATGATCTCCTCGGGCGCCATGTACCGGTACTTGCTCATGATGGGGATGTGGTGTTCGGGGGTCCACCGGGCCCGGAAGTAGTCGATGCCGAAGTCCACCACCTTGGCCGTCCCCTGGCGCGACAGGAGAATGTTGTACGGCCGGACGCAGCGGTGGATGAGCCGCAGCGGCTGTTTCGTCTTGGGGTCGGTGAGGTCGTGGGCATAGGCGAGCCCCTCGCAGGCTTGCGAGATGATGCGCGCGCACAGGGTCGCCGGCAGGGTCATCCCCTGGACCGCCAGGTGCTTGATCACCCTTCGCAGGCTGGGCCCATCGATGTGCTCCCTGGCGAGGAAGGATGTGCCGTCCGCCTCCCCCACGTCGAAGACCCGCACGAGGTGCGGGTGCGTGAGCCGGGCGGCGCTCATCGCCGTGTCGAGGAACATCTCCGGGAACTCCATCTGCTCGGCCATGTCCGACCGGAGGCACTGGAGCACCAGCGTCTTCTCGCTGCCCTGCGGGCCGGCGGCCCTGGCCAGATAATCCTCGATGATGCCTTCGGCGAGCAGGCGGATGCGCTGGTATTTGCCGACGTGGGATGTCACGAGTCGTCTGATTAGCAGACATCACAGGGCTTTGCCTGGCCTCACGTTCAGCCTCATCATTCATCACCTGACTTCCCCCTGAACGAGCTCAAGCTGGCGCGCTGTTCAGCCAGCGTTGCTGGATGACGGGTGGGATGTTCTTGCGGAGATTTTCCATCCAGCGTTCACATATCGACCTCGCGAACCCTTCCCTCTCATTCTTGCCCGGCTCCACGCCAAGGGCCCACCTGAGGCTGATGGCCGCTTCTTCCCTCAGGCTCTCCGCGGCCTTGAGCCGCGAGCGTGCCGCTGCCTCGAAGCCAGGATCCAGGAGGAGTGCGGCGACTGTGAGGGAGGGACACGCCCCACTTCTTCGATCGATCTGAGCCCACAGCGCCGCCAGCGTTTCCGGACGTGCTCCGCTGATCAGCATCGCGATGGCGGCCAGTTGGTGGAAGACAGGGTGTGTTTCACGGAGGAGCGCGAGGATTTCAGCATCCACCCCAGGGCTCATCTCGACCGCTGCTTCCACATGCATCAGGATTTCCTTCCTGTTCAACCACCGGAGCGCACGCAGACCCGGGTCGAGCAGGATGGCATCGATGAACGAGGGGTACCCGCCATGCTCCCGGCAATAGCTCACGTCCGCATTGCCCAGTCCCGCCCGTTCATAGGTGCGCATCCGCCCCGAGAGGACGCCCGCGACGCAGGCTTCCTCCAGGTCACAGCAGGACAACTCCGCGCCTCGGAGATCAGCGCAGCGCAGGTCCGCCTTCATCAGCGTCGCGGCGGTCAAACGGGCATCTTTGAGCCGGGCTCGACGGAACGAACCGCGCACCAGATTCGAAGCTGTGAGGGTCGCCCCTTCCATGTTGGCATCGTCCCAGCAGGTGCTCATCGCGACACATGCCATCAAACTGGCACGCTCCAAGCGCGCCCAGGACAGCGAGGCACCCGACAACGTGGCGAAGTCGAGCCGCGCCTCGTTGAGCCCGCAGTCGTCCAGACGGGCACCCTCGAGCCGTGCATGGACGAGCTCCGCGCCCGGTAGCTCTTCCTGAGTGAGGTCGATGCCTCGGAGATCCCCCACGAGGGGTCCCAGTGCATCCGCTCCCGGAAAGCCCTTGAGGACTTCACGCCAGGGTCCTTGGAATCCCGAGGCGATCAAGCGCTCGCGCCGACGCTGACCGTCGGGTGTGAGCCAGCGTTCTGTCAGGTCGGACCCCATGACCGGGCTATAACATCCAGCACCCAAGGCATTCGATGACCCTCCACGCATCCATCGTGTCTTCCAGCACCCGAAGGCTCATCGGGTTCCTGCTGGCGCTGCTGCCTTTCCACGTCGGCGCTGTCCCCATGCCCGCGGACCCGCTGGTGGGCATCTGGGGCAGTGAGCGCATCCTTGGGCCTCAGGTTCAGGGCGAACTAACACTGGTTCGGGATGGGAGCACCTGGCGCGCGCGCATCGCAGGCTTCGACGTCCCTGCCCGGCTCGAGGGCCGGAAGGTGTCCGTCGTCTTCCCAGGAGGCGAACTCCGAGCGACGTTGGCGGAGAACGGCCAGAGCATCACCGGCCACTGGATCCAGCCGCGTGTGATCATGAGCGGCATGAAGTTCGCCACTCCAGTCGAATTGCGCGCACTTCAGCCGGGTGTGTGGCGCGGAATCGTGACGCCGCTGGAGGACCGGTTCTCGCTGTACCTCGTCGTCCAGAAGCAGCCGGACGCCTCCGTGACAGCGTTCATCCGCAATCCGGAGCGGAACTTCGGCAACCGGATGCTGTTCCGCGTGGAGCTCCAGGACCGCACGGTCCGGCTCACGTCCACCAAGGGCGACACCCAGATCGAGGGCACGTTCGACGCGCAGTCTGGACGGCTGTCCCTCCCCTACCCTCCCTTCGACACGACGTTTGACTTCACCCGCCGGGACCGGTCCCAGGTTGTGGGCCTCTACTCCCGCACGCCTGCTCGCGGCCCCTACGCCTACCAGAAGCCCATCGCGGAGGACGACGGCTGGACCACGGCATCCCCCTCCGACGTCGGCATGGACGTCCAACCGCTCCATCAGCTCGTGCAGCGCATCCTCGACCAGGAACCGAGCCAGGAGTCAGTGCCCGCCATCCAGGGCCTGCTCATCGCGCGTCACGGCAAGCTCATCGTCGAAGAGTACTTCCAGGGCTTCGACAAGGAGCGTCCCCACGACCTGCGGTCCTCCTCCAAGTCCTACGCGTCCCTGATGATTGGCATCGCCCTGGACCAGGGTGCCCCCTTCACCGTGGACACACCCGTCGCGTCCCTCTTCCCCGAGTACAAGGGCAAGGTCTCCAACCTGGACGCGCGCAAGCGCAAGCTCACCGTCGCTCACCTGATGACCATGGCGACCGGCCTGGCTTGTGACGACGACAATCCGGACTCACCCGGCAACGAGGACCGGCTCGAGGACTCCGTGCCGGATTGGTACAAGTACACGCTGGACCTCCCCATGGTCCGCGCTCCCGGCGGTGGGAAGGCCGTGTACTGCTCCGCGAACATCAACCTGCTCGGCGGCGTCCTTCGCAACACCACCCGCACCTGGATCCCCGAGTTCTTCACCCAGAACGTCGCCACGCCCCTCCAGATGCGCGGCTACCACCTGGACCTCATGCCCGATGGCGAGCAGTACCTGGGCGGCGGCATCTACATGCGCCCTCGCGACGCCCTGAAGCTCGGGCAGCTCTACCTCTCCGGTGGGACGTGGAACGGGAAGCGCGTGGTCAGCCAGCACTGGGTGGAACGCTCCGTCGCGAACCAGGCGACGATGCCGGACGGACGAACCTATGGCTACACGTGGTGGCGCCATGAACTGCGCGTCGGCGACCGCGTGTATTCGCAGTACGAAGCCAGCGGCAACGGTGGCCAGCTCGTGATGGTCGTTCCGGAGCTGGACCTCGTCGTGCTGTTCACCGCGGGCAACTACAACCACGTCGCCCTCTGGCGGAAGTTCCGCGAGGAACTCCTGCCCCAATACATCATGGCCGCGGTCACCACGCCCCCGCG
Organism: Corallococcus sp. AB045; assembly: GCF_003668895.1. Lineage (NCBI taxonomy): Bacteria > Pseudomonadati > Myxococcota > Myxococcia > Myxococcales > Myxococcaceae > Corallococcus > Corallococcus sp. AB045. Next base: position 32,876 of record NZ_RAWN01000026.1, on the reverse strand, counting down.
GCCTTGAACGGCTCTCAATCCCGGTCCGGCGCTCCCAGCGGGAAGAGCGGGCGGTACGGCCGCCCTCCGTCCACCGCCCGGGCGACAGACGGACGCGCCAGCAACCTCGCGCGATAGGCGCGCAGCTGGGGACACGCCCCCGGAATCCGGTGCGTCCAGTCCGCGTAGAACAACGACGGTGCGGCCGCACAGTCCGCCAGCGTGAAGTCGTTGCCCGCGGCCCAGGTCCTGCCTCCCAGCTGGCCTTCGATCCACGCGTAGGACCGCTCCAGCTTCTCCACCGCCAGCTTCATCCCGTCCTGGCGCTTCACCGGGTCCCCCGTCAGCGCCCCGTCCACGGCGTGCTGGGCCGCGTTCATGACGTGCAGGTCGAAGAAGCGGTCGAGGAACCGCACGTCCAGCGCGGCCATCGGATCCTCGGGCAACAAGCGCACCGGGCCGGGATGCTTCAGCTGGAGGTACTCGATGATGATGCTGGTCTCGACGACCTGACGGTCACCGTCCACGAGCAGCGGGAACTTGCGCAGCGGCCAGCGGCGCAGCCATTCGGCTGAGTGCTCCGGCGTCTCCGGGCTGATGCTTCGAAACTCGAAGGGCGTGCCATTCTCATACAGCGCGATGAGCACCTTCTGCGTGTACGAGGAGAAATAGTGACCGTAGACCGCGAGCGACATCGTCGGACCTTTCCTTTCGACCACTTGCGTTTCGCAATGGGTTGAACCGTATTTAGACCCCTTGCATACTGCAAGTATCAATTCCCGGAGAACGGCCATGCCGCAGACGGGACGCTCCGGCTGCCCCATCAACCTGACGCTCGAACAGCTCGGCGACCGTTGGAGCCTGATCGTCATCCGCGACGTCATGTTCGGAAACCGGCGCAGCTACGGCGACCTGCTCTCCCAGAGCGAAGAAGGCATCGCCTCCAACATCCTCGCGGACCGGCTCAAGCGCCTGACCGCGTCCGGCCTGCTGTCGCGGCGCCCGGATCCGAAGCACCAGCAGAAAGGCGTCTACAGCCTCACGGAGGCGTCCATCCAATTGGTTCCCCTGCTCGCGCACATGGGTGCCTGGGGCCGCCGGCACACGGAGGTGAGCGAGGAGCTGTCGGTGCGCGCGGAGCTGCTGGAGAAGGGCGGCCCGCCGCTCTGGGATGCGTTCATGGAGGAGCTGCGCCACCTGCACCTGGACGCGCAGCGCCCTTCCCGCTCGGTGTTCCGGGAGCTTCAGGCCGCCTATGAGAAGGCCGTCGCGCGCAACGCTCGGGACGGACGGACCTGAAGCGGGTAGCGTTCACCGCCCTCATGAAAGTCCTCGGCTGTTGGATGTTCGTCCTGCTGTGCGCGCTGTGGCTTCCCGCCTGCGGTCCCTACGACTGCACCGCGGAGAACTGCGCGGACGGATGCTGCTCCGCGCTCAATGAGTGCATCCGCTACCGGAGTGACGCGGAATGCGGCCCCAATGGCGGCACCTGTGAAGCGTGCGCGGAAGGCAGTGTCTGCCGGCTCGACCAGCGCGCCTGCTACGCGGGCGTGATGCGCACCTACGTACAGCCCCGGCGCGCTGTCATCGCGGACGTCGACCCGGACACGGGCGAGGACTGGGACTCCGACGGCTCCCCGCCGGACGTCGTCGTGGAGATGAAGTGTCCCTCCGCTCCCGAGCGCTCCCGCACCCCCGAGGATGAGAGCTGGGACCCCGAATGGCGCTCCGGCGGCTGCCAGGTCATCACGTCCAACCTCCTGCGCTACCCGCTCGAAATCTCCATCTTCGACAACGACGACTTCACCTTCGATGACGAGTTCGGCGGCCTCTCCTACCAGGTCACCCGCGCCGACCTGAACCTGGGCCGCATCGAGCTCTCCATCCCGCCCATCGTGAAGACGCTCGTCTTCGACCTGAGCCACAACTACGCGCCGCAATGAGCCGGGCCCGGCTGTAACCGCCGTCGCGCCCCTGGCGTAGTCCTGACCATGCGCGCCCACCTCCTGCCGCTCATGGTCCTGTTCGCCGCCTGTGGTCCCTCCTCCTCCGTGGACGAGGGGCTCGGCGTCCTCCAGGGCATCGACACCTCCGAGAAGGGCATCACGGCCTTCGTCCGCTCGGGCCAGTACACCTCCTGGCTCGCGGAGCCCTCGGTCCACGACACGCGCGCTCCCCACGGCAGCAAGGTCCGCGTGTTCTTCAACGACGTCGTCGCGCAGTCGCTTCGCGACGGCAATGCCACGCACCCCGTGGGCAGCATCCTGGTGAAGGAGCTCTTCGAGGACGACGGGAGGACGCTCCGAGGCCACGCGCTGGATGTGAAGGTCGCGGAAGGCCCCGGCAAGGACACCTGGCTCTTCTTCGAGGGCTTCGGCCCCGACTACACCCGGAACTACTACGGCCGCGCCCACTCGACCTGCCACGGCTGCCACTCGGACGGGACGGACTACGTCACGTCACCCCTGCCGTGAAAATGACGACGGGCGGCCCCCTTTCGAGGACCGCCCGCCGTTGAACGCCCTGTCTGCCCGGCCTACCGCGCCGTGGACTTGCGGCGCATCAGGAACACACCCAGGCCCACGCCCGCGACCCACTTCGCCGCGGCGGCCAGCGGCGTCTTGCTCAGCGCCACCGGGCGGCTCTCGTACCGCGGCTGGGGCGGAACCGGACGGAAGTCCGTGGCGCCGGGGAGGTTCGCGCCCTCCTCTTCCGCCTCAGTCTTCGTCACGTTCGGTCCCGGCGCGTCCGGATCACGCGAACCCGGAGCCTTCCCGTCCGGCGACTTGTGCTCGAGGATGCCGTTGATCTCCGCGCCCAGCAGCACGACCATGCAGGAGATCTGCATCCACAGCAGCATCACGATGACGCCGCCGATGGCGCCGTAGTTCACGTCGTACGAGCCGAAGTTCGCCACGTACTTCGAGAACCCCCACGAGGCGATCACCCAGATGACCACGCTCACCACCGACCCCGGCGTGATGAACTTGAACTTCTGCTTCACGTCCGGCAGCACGTAGTACAGCACCGCCAGCAGCAGCATCATCAGCAGGCCCGCCACCGGCATGCGCAGCCACAGCACGATGCTGGTGAACGGCTCGCCCAGCCTGTTCGCGATCGCCGGCGTCACGATGGCGACGAGTGCCGCCAGCACCACCGTCACCGCCGTCCCCAGCGTCGTCAGCAGCGCGAGGCCGCGCTTCTTCCAGAACGGGCGCTTCTCCGTCACGCCGTAGACCGTGTTGAGCGCGTCCATCAGCGCCACCACACCGCCGGAGGCCGCCCAGATGGCGCCCACACCACCGATCGTCAAGAGCCCCACCGGATTGCTGCTCGCCAGCGCCTCCAGCCGCTCGCCCAGGATCTTCGTCACCTCCTGGGGCGCCACCTTCGACAGCTCCTGGATGAGCTGCTGTGCCTGGTGCGGATCAATCAGCACACCGGCCAGTGACACGAGGAACAGCAGGAACGGGAACAGCGCCATGATGGCGGAGAACGTCAGCGCTCCCGCGACGTTGCCCACGTTGTCGCGCCCCCACTCGTCCTTGAGGGATTTGAAGAAATCCTTCCAACTCATTCCCCTGCCGGGCAGGACCATGCGTCTCCTCCTTGGAGGAGATTGGGCATTCCATCCCCCGGCTGGCTTCCTCCTCCGGGACGTTGCCCGCTCCCCTGCCTGCTCACCGCGCAGGGGGCGGGGAATGACAAGCCCCCGCGCCACGCCTGCCCGGCCGCCCCTCGCGTTAGAAAACGGGCAGCACGGGCGCGTCCTTCAGCCGGGGAGCGCGCTGATCCTTCGGCGAAAGCAGGGGCTCCTTCACGGGCCAGGGAATGGCCAGGTCCGGATCATTCCAGGCCACGCTCCGCTCGGACTCCGGGGAGTACAGCGCGGTGCACTTGTAGAAGAAGTCCGCCGAGTCGCTCACCACGCAGAACCCGTGCGCGAAGCCCGCGGGCACCCAGAGCTGGTGCTTGTTCTCGCCCGTCAGCTCCGCTGCCACCCAGCGGCCGAACGTGGGCGACCCCTTGCGGATGTCCACCGCCACGTCCCACACCGCGCCCGCCAGGCACTGCACCAGCTTGCCCTGCGCGTTCGGCTCCTGGAAGTGCAGCCCTCGCAGCGTGCCCTTCACCGAGCGCGACAGGTTGTCCTGCACGAACGGGCCGACCACGCCCACGTCCGCGTAGCGCTTCGCGTGGAAGGACTCGAGGAAGAAGCCCCGGTCGTCGCCGAACACCTTCGGCTCGATGAGCAGGACGTCCGGAATCGCCAGCGGGGTCACCTTCACGACACCGCCCCCCGCTTCTCCACCAGGTCCAACAGGTACTGGCCGTACTCGTTCTTGCGCATGGGCTCCGCCAGCGCCGTCAGCCGCTGCTCGTCGATGTAGCCCATGCGGAAGGCGATCTCCTCCGGACAGGCCACCTTGAGGCCCTGACGGCGCTCGATGATCTCAATGTAGTTGGAGGCCTGCATCAGCGACTCGTGCGTGCCGGTGTCCAGCCACGCGTAGCCGCGTCCCATCAGCTCCACGTTGAGCTGGCCGCGGCGCAGGTACTCCGCGTTGACGTCGGTGATCTCGTACTCGCCGCGCTTGCCCGGCTTGAGATTCGCCGCGATGTCGATGACCTGGTTGTCGTAGAAGTACAGACCGGTGACGGCGTAGTGCGACTTGGGCTTCGCCGGCTTCTCCTCGATGCTGACGGCCTTGTGCTGGGCGTTGAGCTCCACCACGCCGTAGCGCTCCGGATCCTTCACGTAGTAGCCGAACACCGTGGCGCCCTGCGTGCGCTTCGACGCGCGCTGGGTGAGCTCCCCCATGCCGTGGCCGTAGAAGATGTTGTCACCCAGGATGAGCGACACCGGATCCTTGCCCACGAAGTCCCGGCCGATGACGAACGCCTGCGCCAGTCCCTCCGGGCGCGGCTGCTCGGCGTACTGGAAGCGCACGCCCCACTGCTCTCCGTCGCCCAACAGCTCGCGGAAGCGCGGCAGGTCCTGCGGCGTGGAGATGATGAGGATCTCCCGGATGCCCGCCAGCATCAGCGTCGTCAGCGGGTAGTAGATCATCGGCTTGTCGTAGACGGGCAACAGCTGCTTGCTCACCACGCGCGTCAGCGGGTACAGGCGCGTGCCCGACCCCCCGGCCAGAACGATTCCCTTCATGCGTTCTCCCCTGTGTTCCACGGCCCGGCCGCGAAACGGATGCGCGCGGCCCTGCCGCCACGCGCGGATGCTCAACCGGCGCGGTGCGCCTTCCAGGCCGCGTGGAAGCGCGCCAGGGACTCCGCCAGCTCCAGCGGTTGGGCCTTCAGCTCCGTGCGCACCTTGTCCGTCTTGAGGCCGCTGCGAAGCGGACGGGGGCTGGCCAGCTTCAGGTCCGCCATCCGCGTGGGCGTAATGAGCGACGCGTCGAAGCCGAACACCTCGCAGAGCGCCCGGCCAAAGCCCACCCGGTCGATGACCGTTCCACCGCACGTGTTCCACACCCCGCCGAGCCGCCGCTCACCCAGCTCCACCAGCATGGCGGCCACGCTGTCCGCGAAGCTGGGGGACACCACCTGGTCCTCGAAGAGCTTCACCGGCTGGCCCTTCTCCAGCGCCCCCACCAGCCAGGCCCCGAAGTTGGGACGCCCCGCCGCGGGCCAGCCATACACCACCGCGGTGCGCGCGATGGCACAGCCCGGCGCGAAGACACGCGCCGCCTGCTCCGCCATGTGCTTGGTCAGCGCGTACACGCCGCGGGGGTTGGGCAGCGCGTCCTCGGAGTACGGCCCCGCGTCCCCGTCAAAGACGTAGTCCGTGGAGACGTGCACCAGGTGCGCGCCCGCGAGCTTCGCCGCCCGGGCCACCGCCGCCGTGGCGTGGACGTTCGCCGCGTAGGCCGCGTCCGGGTCCTTCTCACACGCGTCCACCTCCGTCATGGAGGCGGGGTGGATGATGGCCTCCGGACGGGCCTGGGCGATGGCCGCGGCCACGTCCTGCTCGCGCGTGAGGTCCACCTCCACGTAGCCGTGCGTGCCGCCCGTGCGCCGGGGGCCGCGCCCCAGGCCCACGACTTCATGTCCGCGCTCGGTCAGCTGCGCGCAGACGCGGCTGCCCACCAGACCGTTGGCCCCCGTGACGAGAAAGCGCATGGTGCTAACCCCGCCCCTGCAGACGGGCCTTGTACTGGGTGTCGAAGTACTGGCGGTAGGCGCCGCTGGTCACCCGCTCCCACCAGGCGCGGTTCTCCACGTACCAGGTCACCGTGTCCGCCAGCCCCTGCTCGAAGGTGTGCTTCGCCTTCCAGCCCAGCTCCGTGCGGATCTTCGTGGGGTCGATGGCGTAGCGGCGGTCATGGCCGGGGCGGTCCGCCACGTACTGGATGAGCGACTCGGGCTTCTTCAGCAGGCCCAGGATGCCCTTGACGATCTCGATGTTGCGCCGCTCGGAGCCGCCGCCGATGTTGTAGACCTCGCCCGCGCGGCCCTTCTCCAGCGCCACCAGCAGGCCCTGGCAGTGGTCCTCCACGTGGAGCCAGTCGCGCACGTTGGCGCCGTCGCCGTAGACGGGCAGCGGCTTGTCGTGCAGCGCGTTCACCACCATCAGCGGGATGAGCTTCTCCGGGAACTGGTAGCGGCCGTAGTTGTTCGAGCAGCGCGTCACCACCACGTCCATCTTGAACGTGTGGTGGTAGGCCAGCGCGACCAGGTCCGAGGACGTCTTGGAGGCGGAGTACGGGCTGGAGGGCTGGAGCGGAGAGGTCTCCGTGAAGGCGCCCGTGGGGCCCAACGAGCCGTAGACCTCGTCGGTGGAGACCATCAGGAAGCGCTTCACGCCCCGGGCGCGGCAGGCCTCCAGGAGCTGCTGGGTGCCCAGCACGTTGGTGTTGATGAACACCTCCGGGCCCAGGATGGAGCGGTCCACGTGGCTTTCGGCCGCCAGGTGCATCACCGCGTCGATGCCGTGCTGGACGATGAGGTGCTCCACCAGCTCCCGGTTGCCGATGTCGCCGCGCACGAAGACGTGCCGCGGGTCGCCTTCCAAATCGGCGAGCGTCTCGAGGTTGCCCGCGTACGTGAGCTTGTCGAGGTTGACGATCTTCCAGTCGGGCCGCTCGCGGCGGAGGTACTTCACCAGGTTGGAGCCGATGAAGCCGCAGCCCCCTGTCACCAGGACGTTCATTGACACGCCACCACTCGTACGTCGGGAGAAAGCGCCCTCCGTAGCGGAGGGACGGATCCCCGTCAAGGCAAGCGCGCGCCCACTTGTGGCCGGTGCGGGCCAGGGGTAAATGCCATGACCAACGTGAGCCTCTGGAACAGCAAGCGAGGGACCGCGTCCTCGAGTCCCGGAGCGGTCCACCAGCTCGTGCCGCGGCTGGCCTGGGGCGACGCCGTGGGCAACCAGGTGCGCTACCTGCGCGACCTCCTGCGCGGATGGGGGTACGCGTCGGAGATCTACGCGGAGCAGTGGGACGAGGCGTGCCGCGACGAGGTGCGCCCCGCGCTCGACTACGCGCGCGACGCGGGCCGGGACACGGCGCTGCTCGTCCACCACAGCTTCGAGTCGCGGCTGGTGCCGCTGGTGGCCAAGGCGAAGGGGCGCAAGGCGCTGCTGTACCACAACGTCACCCCCGAGCGGTTCTTCGAGGGCACGGACCGCCACGTCGCCCGCGGCTGCATGCTGGCGCGCGATGAGCTGCTCCAGCTGCGCGAGCACGTGACGCACGCCTGGGCCTACTCGCACTTCAGCGTGGAGGAACTGTCCGCCGCGGGGTACCCGGACGCGAGCGTCCTGCCCTTCGCGGTGGACTGGAACGCCTTCAACGTGCCGCCGGACGCGGCCCTGCGCGAGCAGGTGGAGGATGGGTGCGCCAACGTGCTCTTCGTGGGCCGCACCGTGCCCAGCAAGCGGCTGGAGGACGTGCTGCGCGTCTTCACCGCCTACCAGCGCCTGTACCAGCCCAAGAGCCGGCTGCTGGTGGCGGGGACGCTCTACAGCAGCGCGCCCTATGACGCGTCCGTGCTGGCGCTGCGCGAGCAGCTGGGGCCGGACCGCGTGGTGTTCCTGGGGCGGGTGGACGCCGCCCAGCTGTCCGCGTGCTTCGCCTCCGCCACCGCGTACCTCTCCATGAGCCGCCACGAGGGCTTCGGCGTGCCGCTGCTGGAGGCCATGTACCGGGGCGTGCCGGTGGTGGCCTACGGCGCCGCGGCGGTGCCGGAGACCATGGGCGGCGCGGGCCTCACCACCCTGTCGGACGACCCGTCGCAGGTGGCGGGGCTCCTGGCGGTGCTGGAGCGCGACCCCGCCCTGCGCTCGCGGGTGGTGGAGGCGCAGCGCCAGCGCCTGGCGTCCCTGGACCAGCAGTCCGTGGCCCAGCGCGTGCGCGAAGCGCTCATGCCCTTCCTCCAGGGGGACGCGCCCCCTCCCCGTCCGCCCGTCGGGCCCGCCGTCACCGTCGTGTGCCCGGGCTTCGACGCCGCGCCGGATGCGCCCATGTCCCGGTTGGCGCGCGCGGTGGTGGACCGGCTGCCGGACGCGAGCCTGTGGACGGTGCGCCGGCAGGTGCTGCCCCTGCGGCTGGCCCCGCGCGATGAGCGCGAGGGTGTGACGCGGGTGCGGCGCTTCACGCCGGACGAGCCCTCCTTCGGGTTGGACGGGGTCAGCCCGCCGTCATCGTCGCTGGAGACGGGCGTGCGGTGCGCCCCGGGGCCGTTGCTGTTCGCGGGCGCCGGTGAGGAGGTGGCCCGGCGCACGGTGTCGCGGCTGCCGGCGGACACGCGCGTCGCGGGCGTCTGGGAGCCCCGCCGCGCGCCGGACGCCGGCGTCCGACAGGCCCTGGGGAAGAGGCTGTGGGAGCTCTCCCCGGGGCGCGACCTGACGTCGCTGGCGGCGGAGCTGGCAAGGGAGCTGGACGTGGGAGGACATCCGCATGCGCGCTGAGGACCTCATCACCCACGACCCCACCGTGGAGGCGGTGCTGGAGTCCCTGGAGCGGCTGCCCACGCCCGAGCCCGAGAAGGTGGAGGCGCTGCGCCGACGCCTCGCCGCCACCCAGGCACAGGCCACCAGCACCGCGTGGCCCACCTTCCTGGAGGGCGCGCGGCTGAAGCGCGACGCGCGCTACGCGGATCCGCCTTCGTCCCACCGGCCCCTGGTGGGGCCCGCGCTGGTGATGGCCAAGCGCGCCTTCCGGCTGGCGTTCCAGCCCTTCATCAACGAGGCGCTCCGGCGGCAGGTGGAGTTCAACGAGGCCATCCTGGACGCGCTCGCGCTCATCCACGAGCACCAGCGCGTCCAGGCGCGCACGCAGTCCCTGTGGCGCCAGGAGGTGGAGCGCCAGTTGGAGCAGCTGACATCGCGCCTGCCTCCAGCCCCTCCGGAGCCCTCGCCGGAGCCCGAGAGGGAGCCGCCGCGCCGTGCGCCCTCGCGGCGACGGGGCCGCTAGCCTAACTGGGAGACTGGCGGACACGTGACGGGGGACGCGCGGAAGCAGTAGGGTGCCGCCCCCATATGTCCACCCCCTCGTGTCCCGCCTGTGATTCACCCTCGCTCCGTCCGTCCTTCCAGGGGCCCCGGCTGGACGTGGAGACCTGCGCTCACTGTGGCCACCGCGTGGCGAGCCACCGCGCGCCGCGCAACACCGCCGACTACCACGCGCAATATGACAGCGGCGGCTTCATGGACTCGCTGCGTGTCACGCGCCAGCGCCAGGCCCGGCGCATCGTCGAGCGCCTGCGCCACCACGTCCCCCAGCCCTCACGGCTCCTGGACTTCGGGGCGGGCCGGGCCTGGTTTCTGGAGGGCTGCCGCGAGGCGGGCGTCCAGGAGCTGTCCGGCGCGGACATCTCCGAGCTGTCCGTCAACCTGATGCGCGACGCGGGCATCCCCGCCATGCGCCTGCCCCTCCCGGAGGGCGGACAGTGGCACCTGCCCCTCCAGGACCTGCCCTTCCGTCCGCGCATCCTCACGCTGCTGGACGTGGTGGAGCACTTCCCGGGTGCGCACCTGACGGACATGGTGCGCCACCTCGTCACCCAGCTGGCGCCCGAGCTGGAGTGGGTGGTGCTGAAGGTGCCGGTGGCCAGCGGCCTGCTCTACCGCGTCTCGCGAGCCATGGCCGGCGTGGCCTCGTCGGGGCTGCTGGAGCAGCTCTACCAGGCGGGCACCTTTCCTCCGCACGAGAGCTACTTCACCCACGACTCCATGAAGGCCTTTCTCCCGCGCGTGGGCCTGGAGCTCGTGGACGCCTTCGGGGACCTGGACTTCGAGGCCGACAGCCTGGCGGACCGGGCACACGCCCTGAAGAGGCTCCCCCGGCCGCTCGTCTCCCTGGCGGGCCAGGGGCTGGGCGCGGTGGCCCGGGGCCTGAATCTGGAGGACGCGGGTATCTTCATCGCTCGGGTGAGTGGGAACCGGGCGTAGCGGGTTGTTCGCGCGTGCCGGGAAACGGTAGAAGGCCCGGAAGACGCAGGAGGGGGCTGAATGAACACCCGACAGGGCCTCATCGTGTTGCTGGCCTTCAACGAAGAGGAGTGCATCGGCTCGACGGTGGCGGAGCTGCGCGAGGCGCTGCCGGAGTTCGACGTGCTCGTCGTGGACGACGGTTCCCGCGACACCACGGCGCAGCGCGCGCGGGACAGCGGGGCGCGGGTGCTCAGCCATCCCTTCAACCTGGGCGTCGCCGCGGGCGAGGCCAGCGGCCTGTTGTTCGCGTCCCGCAACGGGTACGACCACGTCATCCGCATGGACGGCGACGGCCAGCATGATCCGGCGTCCGTGCCCGCGCTGCGCGAGGCGCTCCAGTCGGGTGTGGAGCTGGTCATCGGCAGCCGCTTCGCGGGCGTCACCAGCTTCCGCTCCACGTGGCTGCGCCGCTTCGGCAACCGGTTCCTGGCGAGCCTCCTGTCCTCGCTGAGCCGCCACCGCATCACCGACCCCACCTCCGGTTTCCGAGGCTTCGGTCCGCAGGCGATCCGCTTCTTCGCGCGTGTCCACCCGCACGACTACCCGGAGCCGGAGAGCGTGCTGATGGCGGCGCGGCAGGGCTTCGCCATCTCGGAGGTGCCGGTGCGCATGCGGCCGCGCCTCACCGGCACCAGCTCGCTGACGCCGTGGAAGTCGGCCTTCTACATGGCGAAGGTGTCCTTCGCCCTGCTCATGGAGCGGGTCCGTCCCGTCTGATGCCCATGCTTCGCTCCAGCCTCATTGGCGTGGCCTTCGCGGCCGCCTTCGCCTGCAGCGTCCTGTGGTCGGCCCGGGGCCGACGCACCAGCGAGCGGCACACCTTCGCGTGGCTGCTGGTGGCGGCGGCCATCGCGGGCCTGTCGCTGTGGCGTCACGGCATCGACGCGCTGGCGACGGCCATGGGCATCTACTACGCCCCGTCCGCCCTCTTCTTCATCGCCCTGACGTGCCTCATGTGGCTGGTGTACCGGCTGAGCCTCCAGGTGGCCGACCAGCGCCAGCAGCTCAAGCGGCTGGCCCAGGAGGTCGCCCTGCTCACGTCCGCGGAGGCCGAGCGCGCCGCGCTTGCGCAGCCCCGTCCTGAAGCCGTCTCCCCCACCGTCGCAGCCCGGCGCGACTCGCACGCCGTCTGAGGGCCCACCGGGCCCATCCGTCCTCCATGCCTCCGTCTTCACCGCCCCCGTCCCCGCTGCGTCCGTTCTTCATCGCGCCCGTCGTGGCCTTCCTCGTCGTGGCCGCCGTGCTGGGCGCGGTGCTGAGCTTCCTCACGCCCCCGTTCCAGGTGGCGGACGAGCCGGCGCACTTCTACCGCGCGTACCAGGTCTCCCAGGGGCAGCTGACGGCCACGCGGATTCCTGGAGGTGACGCGGGCGGGCAGCTCCCGCGCAGCATCGTCCGGGTGGCGCAGGACGTGTCCGCGGGCGTGGGCGGCAACCCCGCGGCGCGCCAGGACCGGCAGCGCCTGAGCGAAGCGATGCACGCGGCGCTGGCGCCCCAGGACACCCAGGAGTGGGGCTTCGCCGCGTCCGCCATCTACTTCCCGCTGGTCTACTTCCCGCAGTCGCTGGGCATGGCGCCCGCACGGCTGTTGGAGGCGCCCCCGGTGGTGGTGCTGTGGGCGGGCCGGCTGGGCAACATGCTGGTGGCGCTGGTGCTCACCGCGGTGGCGCTGCGCCTGATGCCCTTCCAGCGGTGGGCCTTCGCGCTGCTGGCGCTCACGCCCATGGTGCTCTTCCAGCGCGCATCCGTGTCCGCGGACCCCATCACGATGTCGGCGTGCCTGCTGCTGGTGGCGCTGTCGCTGCACTTCACGTTCGCGCACCCGGAGCCGCTGGGCGCGAAGCAGCTGGGACTGCTGCTGGCGAGCGCGGTGTTCGTGGCGCTGTGCAAGCAGGCCTACCTGCCGCTGACGCTGGTGTTCCTGCTGCTGCCGCTCACCCGGCTGGGGACGCGCGGCCGCTACGCCCTGGCCCTGGCCGCCATCGTCGCCGTGCCCGCGCTGCTCCAGTTCGCGTGGTCCTCCACGGTGCGGGACATCTTCCGCCCCAGCGAGGTGGTGGCGCAGGTGGCCCACGTGCGCGCGCACCCCTTCCAGGTGCTGGGCGTGCTGGTGAGTGACTTCTGGCAGAAGCTGCCGGACTTCCTGCACCAGGGCGGCGGCGTGCTGGGCTGGCTGGACACGCCGGTGCCCCGCTCCGCCCTCCTCGCCCTGGCCGCGCTGCTCTTCGGGGTGATGGCGCTGGACGCCGACAGGGCCGCGCCGAAGGTGGGCTGGCGCGAGCGCGCGGTGGCGTTGGGGGTGGCGGTGGCGGGCGTGCTGGCCATCCAGGCCATGCTGTACCTGGCGTGGACGGCGCCGGGCGCGAACCACGTGGACGGGGTGCAGGGCCGCTACCTGCTGCCCTACGCGCCGCTGCTGGTGGTGGCGCTGGCCCCGCCCGCCTGGGCGCCGCGCGCGCTGACGCGCTTCAAGCCGGTGCTCATCGCCGGCTTCATCCTGCTCACCGCGGCGGTGACGCTCACCACGGTGTACCAGCGCTACTACGGCCCGGCGTAAAGGCCCGGGCCCGGGGCTTCGTCACTTCCAGCAACCACCCCACCCCCGCGATTCAGCGGTGGGTGGCCGCGGCGCTGGCGGTTCCCTGGGACGTGCTTCGCGCGGCGGGTGGGGTCACGAGGCCGGCCAGGAGCGAGTGGAGCTCGCGGGCCTGGGTCACGTAGTCGCGCACGGCGGCGCGATGGGGGTTCTGGTACCGCGCCAGACGCTCCGGGTGGGCCATCAGGTCGCGCAGCACGCGGCGGTAGCCCTCGGCGTCCCCAATGGCCAGGACGTTGCCGTTGACGCCATCCACGATGTCCTCGCTGACGCCGCCCGACGCCGTGGTGACCACCCACACGTTCCGGGCCAGGGCCTCGCGCACCGCCAACCCGAAGCTCTCCTTCCACTGCGAGGGCATCAGCAGCACGTCCACGCCGTCGAAGAAGGCGTCCAGCCCGTCCTGATCGTACGGAGGCACCACCTCCACCTGACCCTTCACCTTCCATTCCTTCGCGTCGATGGCGGCAGGCCCCAGGCGCAGCTGGATGTCGGTCATCTTCAGGACCCAGCTGGACTCCGGCACCGACTCCAGGATGTCCTTGAGCCAGAAGTACCCCTTGTGCACCGCGCGGCCGCCCAGGTAGGCGAAGCGCACGGGGGCATTCGCGGGGCGCGGGGCGCGCTCCCGGCCGGGCATCAGCACGCCGTTCTTGTTCACGACGATGCGCTCCGGCGCGATGCCGTTGGCGAGGTAGAGCTGGCGCTGGAACTCGCTGGGCGTCATCAGCAGGGCCGCGCCGTCCAGCACCTTGCGCAGGGCGAACGTGCGCTTGAAGGTGTAGCGCGAGTCCGGCATGCACTTGGAGCACACGCGCAGGTCGATGGCCTTCTGGTCGCAGTACGAGTTGTCCTCGCGGACCATGAACTGCCGCTCGCACAGCCACCACGCGTCATGGAGGGTGATGGTGTACGGGATGCCCTCCGCGGCGCACGCCGTGGCGAGCGTGGCGCTCAAGAGCTGGATGGAGTGGAAGTGCACCACGTCCGGGCGCACCGTCTTGAGCACCTGGGTGAAGGTCTCCCCCATGCGCGGGTTCTGGTACTCCTGGGCGCGGTCGGTGAGGGACGGCACCTTGGTGGCGATGACGGGCAGGCCCATCGCCTCGTAGCGCACCACCGAGTAGTCGGGCAGCGTCGAGCCCACGATGCCGGTGAACACGGTGACGTCGCAGCCCTCCGCCTTCAGCCGGTCCGACACCTGCTCCGCGACGATGGTGGCCCCACCGAAGCTCAAGGGCGCGAAGAGGACGTTGACCGCCAGCACCTTGAGGCGCGGCGGCTGCGCGGGCGGCAGGTGCTGGAGGATGGGCTGGAGCCGCTCCGTGGCCACCACCGCGGGGTGGTAGCGCGCCATCACGCTGCGGTGGGCCTCCTCGCCCATGCGCTTGCGCAGCGACGCGTCCTGCACCAGCGCGGACAGCGCGGACTCCCACTCCTCACGGGTGGTGGCGAGGAAGCCGTTGCGGCCGTGCTCGAGGATCTCCCGGAACGGCCCGGTGCTGGAGCACACCGCGGGCACGCGGAAGACGGACGCCTCGATGAACTTGATGTTGCTCTTGGCTTCGTTGAAGACCGTCGGCTCCAGCGGCGCGATGGAGATCTGCCAGGACGCGAGCGCGCGCAGGTAGTCTTCCGCGTCCAGGAAGGGGATGCGGAAGATGCGGTCGGAGAAGCGCTTGAAGCCCTCCGGCAGCTCCAGGTAGCCGTGGATGGCCAGGCGCACGTTCGCATGGCGCTCCATCACCGCGAGGATGGCGTCGGCGGCGATGGTGAAGTCGGCGTCGTGCGTGCGCGTTCCGCTGCCGTAGCCGATGGTGACCCAGTCCGGCTCCACCGCGGGCGGGCGCGCCTCCATCTCCTTCGCGACCTCCAGGATGACGTCGTCCAGGCAGTTCTCGACGATGTAGACCTTGCCGGAGTTGGCCTTGGCCATCTCCTTCGCGAGGGTGGGCGTGCTGGCGATGGCGTTCGCACTCAGGCTGAGCGCCCTGCGGTATTGCCTCACGCCGTTGATCAGCAGCTCGCGCTCGGCGGCGGGCAGCCGCAGCACGTTGGAGTTCCGCTCGTACTCCTCCACGTCGAAGATGAGGTCGTCGACGTCGAAGAAGTGCGGGAGTCCCAGGCGCCGGGTCTCCGCCAGCAGCTCCTCCACTGCCGGGTAGGCGGGCACGCGGTAGTAGATGACCAGGCCGTGGAACTGGAGCGCGGCCTTGCACTCCGCGTGGTCGTGCCAGTTCACGACGGTGACGTCGTACCCGAGCCGGTGGAACATGGCGACCTTCTGATCCACGCGGTAGCGCTTGCACTGGGGCAGCGACAGCTCCGCGATGATCAGGATGCGCTGGCCCATGCTGGCCTGGGAGACCTGCGTCAGCGGCACGGTCCACGGAGACGGGGGCGCGGGCGGCGCGCTCGGGGCCGGGGCGATGACCGCCGTGGAGGGGGCGACGGGGTTGGCCGGCGTGAGGGCCGCCTTGGCGGCGCGCAGCGCCTGGAGCGCGCGCTGCTTCGCGGGCAGCCGGATCAGCTTCGCGCCCACCTTGTGCAGCGTGCCCTTGCTCTGCTGGTAGAAGTGGCCGCGCTTCGTGCCGGGGGGCAGCACGCGCTCGCGCATGGCCCAGTAGCGGTTGATGGCCTTCCAGGCGAGGCTGCCGTTGATGTGCGCCAGCTCCGAGCCCTGGCGTGACACGTGCGCATCCAGTTCGTGGATGCGGGCGTTCTTGCGGCCCAGCTCGTCCTGGAGCATCCGCTGGGCCAGGCCCAGCCGCGCGAGCCGGCCTTCGGTCTCGCGCAGGGTGCTCGCGGTGTCGCGTGCCGCTTCACGGGCGGCGTCCAGCTCCGCCTGGAGCTGCTGCGCCTGGCGCGCGTGCTCCGCGGCCTGCTGTTCCTTCTGTCCGTAGGCGTCGCGCAGGTGCTGCTGGTGCAGCAGGAGCGTCAGGCGCCCGCCCAGCGTGGCGAAGGCCTGCCGCAGGTGTTCGCGCTCCGCGTCGCGGGTGCTCGTCAGGGCCACCATCCCTTCCGGCTGCTCCGGGCCCACGGCGAGCACGCCCAGACCGAAGCCGTGCTCGAATTCGAAGGAGGGATGCAGGCCCTGGATCTCCTCCCACAGCCGCCAGACGCCGAAGTTGCGCTCGCGCACCTGGGTGTCGTGGAAGAGGATGACGCCGCGCGCGCTCATCTTGGGGCGCCAGCGCTCGAAGTCCGCCTTCACCTGCTCGTATTCGTGGCAACCATCGATGTGGAGCAGGTCGACGGAGCCATCCGCGAACTGGCTCAGGGCCTCATCGAAGGTCATCGGGTGCAGCTGGGAGAACCGGCTGTAGAGCGGGTCATGGTGCGCGCGCAGGTCCGCGAGCACCTCCGTCCCGTAGAAGCCCGCGTGCGCGTCACCCTTCCAGGTGTCCACCGCGTGGCAGCGCGTCTCCAGCTTCAGCGCGTCCACCGCCTGGCAGAACGCGGAGTAGGACACGCCGGTGTGCGTGCCCAGCTCCACCAGTGTCGAGGGACGCAGCAGGTCCACCAGGAACATCGCGAACGGGACGTGCTCCACCCAGGCGGAGGAGGCCAGCAGCCGCAGGGGCTGCGTAAGGCAGAGGGGGTGTTCCAGGGGATTGAGCTGTGGATGCATGTTCGTGGCGTCCGGAAGGCCGACCCTCGCCGCAGGCAAGGCACGCCCCCCTCTCCTTGACGGATGTCTTCCATGTCATCCCCCTCCGGGGAGCGTCAAGGCTGGCAGGCCGCCCGGTCCTCATGGAAGGAGGCGCGTTCGCTGTTCTTTTCTACGGTGTCTGGACGAAGTCGAGGCGCGGATGGCCGGAGGCATCGGTCCGTCCCGCGCGGACCCACGCATCACGCAGCCGGTCGGCGTCGTGGAAAGCCGAGGGTGCGCCAACCCGCGAGCGGGTGCGCACGAGTCGCGCGTGGGGTGCGTAGAGGACGCGCAGCCCGGCTTCGCCCGCGCGCAGACACAGGTCCACGCCCCGCGCCTCGTCGGATGTAAAGGCCTCGTCCCAACCTCGGAGCGACTCCAGGACCTCGCGGCGGATCATCGCGCAGGCGCTGGAGACGGCGAGTACGTCGCGCGGCCAATGCGAGCCGCCGAACGCGCCGAGCGTGGGATCGAACAGCCCCGCGAAGGGGCGCAGCACCCGGCCCTCGGGGTCGAAGCGCAAGCCGGCCTCCAGCACCTGCCCCGCGGGAGAGACGATGCGCGCGCCCACCACGCCGACACCGGGACGCGAGGCCTGCGACGCGAGCTCCATCAGCCAGCCCGGTCCGGTCGGGAGCGTGCCGGCCTCCAGGACGAGGATGAGCTCGCCCCGGGCCTCGCGCAGCAGCCGGTTCGCCACGGCGCCCGGGGTCGCGGCCGCGTCCACCTGGACGTGGAGGGTGTCGCCGGTGGAGGAAGCGTCTGGGGACGAAACAGGGACGCGGACCTCCACGTCCAAGCCGTCCGTGAAGGCGAGGAGCGCCGCGAGCTCGGCCTCGGTGGGCGCTTCCGGCAGCAGCACGGACACCCGGGGGCGGCCCACGAGCGGGTGGCGGATCCGGTACAGCCCTGGCGCGACCGTCTCCGCCGAGCCGCCCTCCCCCATGCGCGCCAGGTGCTCCGCCACGGCCCTGCGGCCCGCTTCGGAGGCCGCGGGCTTCGCGCTGGCGTCCGTGGCCGTGGAGCCGGGCAGCGTCCGCCAGTGGTACAGCACGCGGGGGATGTGCTCGAAGCGCCGCGTGCGCTCCATCAGGCGCAGGAGCAGGTCGTGGTCCTGCGCGCCCTCGAAGCCCGGGCGGATGCCGCCCACCTCACGCAGCAGCGATGCACGCACCACGAGGAAGTGGCACACGTAGTTCACCGCGCGCAGCAGCTCCGGGGACAGCGCGGGCTTCAGGTAGGGCGCGAAGCGCAGCCCCCGCGCGTCCACCTTGTCCTCGTCCGAGTAGACGACGTCCGCGTCCGGCGCTTCACCCAGCCGCAGCGCGACCTCGGCCAACGCGTGCGGCGCCAGCAGGTCGTCGTGGTCGAGGAAGCCCACATACTCCCCGGTGGCCAGGGCCAGCGCGGCGTTGGTCGCGAGGGCGATGCCCTGGTTCGACTCCAGCCGCGCGAAGCGGATCCGCGCGTCGCCGGCCGCGGCCTCTCGCAGCGCGTCCGCCACCGCCGCCGAGCGCGAGCCGTCGTCCACGATGCACAGCTCCCAGTGCGGGTACACCTGCGCGCGCACGGACGCGACGCATGCGCGGAGGACGTCCACCGGCGTCTCCCAGGCGGGCGTGACCAGGCTGAACCGCGGCTGGCGCTCCAGCCGGGCCAGCGCGGCGGTCGCGTCGCGGACCTCGCGGGCCTCCTGCGCCAGGGCTTCGCGCGTGTACGTCTCCGGAGCGGGCAAGAGCACGGCGGGACGGGCCGCTCCCAGGAGGTGCCGCAACAGGCGGACGGTCGCGTGATTGAAGGCGACCTGCCGCCGCCACAGCTCGCGCCACAGGGGCAGGCCCACCGCTCCGGCCTCTTGCGACAGCACGTCGCAGCGGGCCTCCAGCGCGTCCAGCGCCTCGGCGGCGCCCTCGGTCCGCAAGGGCCATCCGGATCCAGAGAGCAGGTCCACGACCGCGAGGTTCCAGGCCCGCTGCGCCTCCAGCCCTGGCACGGAAGGAAGCCACCGGCCCACCGCGCCCAGGGGTCGCGGATCCGCGAGGCGTGAGAGGTCCTCGCGCGCCAGCTCCGGCAGCGTCCGCTCCGGCCGCCGGATCAACGCCCTCAGCCGCAGGTCGAAGCACAGCTGGCGGTCCAGCACCCACCGCTGCAAGGGCGAAAGCCCCCGCGTTCCCCAGCGTTTGGCGGCGGTGATGACCGGGCCCCAGCGCGCGCGGTGCGACCGCGGCACGTCGAAGCCCAGCACCTCGACGAAGACATCGTGCGGCGGATGTGCTCGGCCGTCGGGAGATCCTGACGCGGACGCCGCAGCGGACGATGGCTTCCGGTCGGTCGACGCCAACGTCGCGGCCTCGGCAGCTGAGGATGGTTTCCGGTCGGCTTGGGTCAACGTCGCGACCTCGGCAGCTGAGGATGGTTTCCGGTCGGCAGGGGTCAACGTCGCGACCTCCGCAGCAGAGGAGGGCTTCCGGTCAGCAGGGCCCGACGTCACACCCTCGACGCGTGGTGTCTCTCGCGGGCCACGAGGGCCGTCACTGCCGGCGGCGCCCATCGTCTCAGCGTCCGTTGCCGGATTTGATCCGGTTCGCCAGGGCCTTGAGCGTGCCGTGGACCCAGGGGATGCCATGCACGCGGGCGTTCAGTGCATCCACCACCCGGTGGCGGAACTCCCGGGCATGGAGCGTCTCGTCGCGGATCCGCGCCACGGCGTCCACCCAGGCCTCCAGGGGGCGCACCAGCCAGGTCCCCGGAGCCACGGCGACGGCCGGCGGCTCGCGCGGCCCCCGCACCTCGCACGAGGCAATGCCACCCACGAACACCGGAGGAAACAGCGCCCCCATCCGCGCGGGCAGGTCCCCGAGTCCCGACTCCATCGCCACCGGGAAGGGCCCGATGCGACTACGGTCGATGACCATCGCGTGGACGAGCTCCGGGTGGAGCACCAGCTGCTCCACCTCCAGCCGCTCGCCCAGAGGGAACGGCACCTTCGCGCGCACATAGGGCGGGGTCCCCTCCCCGGACGCCCACTCGGTGCGGAACGCCCGCGCCAACGCCCAGGCCTCACGGCCCGTCTGGAGCGCGCGCACCAACTCCACGAAGTGACGCGGGTACACCACGCACCGAGCATCCACGAACGCCAGATACTGTCCCCGGACCTCGCGCATGGCCTCCGCGTACAGGGCCCCCGAGGGCGCGCGTACGGTGCGCGCCTGGAACGACCCCAGCCTGCCGTAGCGCTCCAGCGCCGCCTCCGCGGCGGACAGGTCCACGCCTTCGGGCGCCGCGAGCAGCAGCTCCAGCGGCTGCTGCTCCTGACAAGCCAGCGCGAAGAGGGTCTCGTCGAGCGCCGCGTCCCGCGTCCCCGGCTCCACCGTGACAACGACGCTGAGCAGCCCCGCCACCGGCGCGCGCACGGGCCCGTCCGGCACCGCGACGTAGAGCCCCTCTTCCACCTGCGTGGACGGCGACAGCTGGGCCAGCAGCGCCCGCAGCGCCTGCGCGGTGTCCTCCGCCAGCGCCGTGCCCCCGGGCGCGCACGGCACCACCTCGCGGTGCGCCACGCGGTAGCCCGCCTCGGCCAGCCGCCGCAGCATCCGCTGTTCGGAGAGCCCCGCGCGCACCGGCGCTTCCCCCGTCAGCGCACCCATCAGCGCCCGCGCCGAGCCCGCGTTGCGCAGGCTGAACACCAGCTCCGCCCCCGGCGCCTCGCGCCGCAGCGCCTCCAGCCCCGCCTCCAGCACCCGCTCGACCGCGTCGCCCTCCAGCACCACCAGCGCCGGCGCGGGTCCCTTGCCCCGCTTCCACTCCGGCCCCGGCAGCTCCCGCACGGAGCCGCCCCGCGCCCGCAGGGCCTCCGCCAGCGCTGGCGACGCGCCCACCAGGCACACCGCCGCGCCCGCGCGCGCACGCGACAGCACCAGCGCCACCCACCGCTCGGACGCGGCGGACGGGGGCACCTCTTCGGACAGAGCGTTCACCAGCGCCTCCGAGCGAACTCCAGGTGGTGCCTGAAGTCCGCGATGCCCGAGAACCGCCGCCCGGGCTTGAGGATGTCGGGCGTCTGGAACGGCTCGCCGCCCAGCAGCGCGTACTCCCGCAGGCGGGCGTTCATGAAGGCCGCGTCCCCGTACTTCGCCCCGAGCAGGGCCGCGCTGCGGCGGACCATCCGCTCGCGCACGGGGCTCTCCTCCCGGGTGACGGTGTAGTGGTGCACCAGCGCGGCGGGCGCCACCCGGATGGACAGCCCGGACGCCCTCGCTCGCCACGACAGGTCCACGTCCTCGCAGTACATGAAGAAGCGCTCGTCGAAGCCACCCACCCGCGCGTGCAGCTTCTTCGTCATCAGCAGCACGCAGCCGCTGCACCAGGGCGTCTCACCCGTCGACGGATGGTACGGCTTGGGGTGCTCGTCCGGGAACAGCCGGGCCTCCACCAGCCCCGTGTCCGCCCGCTGATCCGCCTCCCGCGCCAGCTCCCGCACGCAGTCCGGATGCAGCAGCCCGTCCGGGTTCACGCAGACGTAGTACCGCGCCCCGCCCGAGCCGAAGGCCTCCGCCATCATCCGGTTGTGCGCGGCCCCGAAGCCCAGGTTCCTCCCGGCGTGCCGGTAGTCCGCGTCCGCGTCCAGCCGCGCCACCCGCGCGCGCAGCGTGTCGTCCGGCGAGTTGTCCAGCCAGACGACCCGGAACGCGGGCGCACCCGGGGCCTCGCGGTTCCACCGGAGCGACTCCCACAGCCGCTCCAGCTCCCGCTCCGGGTTCCGGTAAAGCACGATGCCCAGCCAGATGCCCGGCCCCCCCCCGTCCGCCGAAGCAGGGCCGCTCACGATCCGACGTCTCGCACTGGCGCCACGCGAGCCGCGGCGCCCTCCACGATCCACCGGTGAGGAGGCCGCGTCACGCCTCCGTCCTGCACGCTGGAGCGCACCTCGAAGGTGCACGCCTCCTCGCGCTTCTCCCGCACCTGCCCCGCCCGGTCGCGCACCACCACCGTGAACGCGTAGCGCCCCGCGGTGAGGCCCAGCCGGTCCACCACGAAGCGCACCGTCCCGCTGCCGGCCGCCGCCGCGCAGAAGGGCACGTCCTCCGCGAACGTGTCCGTGGCGTGCACCAGCACCCCGTCCGCCCGGGTGAGCTCCAGCCCCAGTCCCAGCTCCGGCGCGGGCGTGCGCGCGGTGTACGCCACGCTCAGCTCCAGGCCGTCCTCGGTGTCCACGCACTCCACCGCCCCGCCGTCCCGGCCCCGCAGCCGCACCGCGTCCACGGTGAGCGGGGACGGTTCGCCCTGGGACGCCGCCAGCGACGGCAGCGCACCGCCGTCCGACGCCAGCGCGGGCGACTCCATGGACATGCCGCGCTCCTCCGCCAGCGCCACCGCGCGGCGGTAGCTGCGGATGACGTCCGCGGGCGGGCCGAACTCGCGGATGCGCCCGGCGTCGATCCACGCGCCCAGGTCGCACCAGCGCTCCAGCGTCCCCAGGTCGTGGGTGACGATGACGATGGTCTTCCCGGCCCGCTTGAACTCCGTCATCTTCGCCAGGCTCTTCTTGCCGAAGTGCTCGTCACCGACGGCGAGGATCTCATCGATGATGAGGATGTCCGGGTCCACGTGCGTGGCCACGGAGAACGCCAGGCGCATGTACATGCCGCTGGAGTAGGTGCGCACCGGCTCGTCGATGAAGTCGCCCAGCTCGCTGAAGGCGATGATCTCATCCATGCGCGCCTTCACCTCCGCGCGCGACATCCCCAGGATGATGCCGTTGATGAGGATGTTCTCCCGGCCGGAGAAGTCCGGGTGGAAGCCCGCGCCCAGGTCCAACAGCGCGCTGATGCGCCCGTTGATGTCGATGGTGCCCGTGGTGGGCGTGTAGATGCCGGTGATGAGCTTGAGCAGCGTGCTCTTGCCGGAGCCGTTGCGCCCGATGATGCCCACCGTCTTGCCGCGGGGCACCACCAGGTCAATGCCCCGGAGCGCTTCGATCATGGACCTGCCGTCCGTGTCGCGCTGGCCGCGAAGGAGGCGGATGAGCTCCGACTTGATGGTGGTGTACTCGCGCCGGATGGTGCTCTTCCGGAAGCGCTTCACCACGTTGCGGAGCACGATGGCGTCCGGAGACGCGATGGCACTGGTCATATGAACTCCGCGAAGTCCTCGCGGCGGCGCTCGAAGATGCCCGCCGCGATCCACAGCAGCGCCAGGGAAATGCCCAACCACATCAGGAGCGGGCCGGGCTGCGGCAGCTGGTGTTCGTAGAAGATGGCCTGGTAGGACGTCACCATCACCCCCATGGGGTTGAGCAGCACGACCGGCGCCCGGACCGCCTCTGGCAGCGAGTCCACCCGGTAGAACACCGGCGTGACGAAGAACCACATCGTCAGCAGGTTGGCGATGATCTGCTGCAGGTCCCGGAACGTCACGTTGAGCGCGGACACGATGTAGACGAGCGCCACCGTCATGCACAACTGGGTGAGCATCACCACCGGGAAGGCCACCACGTGCCAGGTGGGCACGTAGCCCAGGAGCAGCCCCAGCGCCACCATCAGCGGCAGGGACAGCACGTAGTTGCACAGGTTGGTCACCACCACCGTGGCCGGCAGCACCTGCGCGGGGAAGCGCACCTTGGTGAGCAGGTCGCGCCGGTCACTGATGGCGCTGGCGCCGGTCCCCAGGGACGTGGCGAACCAGATCCATGGGAGCAACCCCACGAAGACGAAGAACGTGTACCCGGGGATGTTCTGCCGCATGTAGACGGTGAACAGCAGCGAGTAGACGCCCATCTGGAGCATCGGGTTGAGGAACGTCCAGAAGAAGCCGAGCACCGAGTTCCGGTACCGCGCCTTCAGCTCGCGCTGGGTCAGGCTGAGCAGGAGGCCCCGGTACAGGTAGAGCTCACGGAGGTTGCGAAGCATGCGGCGCCATCCATACCTCAAGCCCCCGGAAGGTGTCAGGCACGGGACTCCAGCCATCCACGCGAAAGCCCGTCTGGCTGGCAGCCCTCGCGCCCTTCCGTGAGGACGTTTGGGAAAAGAAAAAGGCCCCCTGGTTTCCCAGAGGGCCTTTGATTGGAGCGGGAAAAGGGATTTGAACCCTCGACCCTCGCCTTGGCAAGGCGATGCTCTACCGCTGAGCTATTCCCGCATCAGGTACTGCGGTGCTGCGTGCTTCGTTTGGAGCGGGAAAAGGGATTTGAACCCTCGACCCTCGCCTTGGCAAGGCGATGCTCTACCGCTGAGCTATTCCCGCATCAGGTACCGCTGTGTTGCTTGCCACCCGGTTGGTGCCGCGCCGGAGGTGGGGTGCGATATACAGAGGCCCTTCGGACACGTCAAACACTTTTCGCATCCGGATCCGTGCTGCCCCGGCGGGCAAGCATGTTGAGGAACGCGCGAAAGTAGACGACGGCGCTCCACACGGAGAACGCACCCGACAGGTACACCAGCACCTTGCCCACCTGGTTGTAGTCCACGGTGACGACGCGGAAGCCCACGTCCAGCGGGTGCACGTAGTGGACGCACAGGGAGATGATCCCCACCAGCTGGAGGGACGTCTTCCACTTCCCCTCCTGCCCCGCGGCGATGACCATGCCTTCACTGGCGGCGATGGTGCGCAGGCCGGTGACGATGAACTCGCGGGCCAGGAGCACGATGACGACCCAGGCGGCGATGCGGCCCAGGCGCACCATCATCACCAGGGCGGCCATGGCGATGAGCTTGTCCGCCAGCGGATCCATGAACTTGCCCACCACGGTGATGAGGTTCCAGCGGCGGGCCAGGTAGCCGTCAATCACGTCGGTGATGGCGGCCAGCGCGAACACCAGGGCGGCCACCAGCGAGTGCAGGGGATCCGCGTCGTAGGTGAGCCAGACGAACACGGGGATGAGGAGGATGCGCCCCAGCGTCAGCATGTTGGGCAGGTTCCAGAACTCCTGCACCAGGATGCTGGGACGGCGGGACGCGCGGCGGCGGGCCCGCTCCTCGCGCTTGCGCTGCTTCCTGAGGGCTCGCTCGGTGGCCATGGGCGCGCGTTCTACCGGACCCCGAGTGCGATGAGGGCAAATCCTTCACCGCCCAGCTCCACCGCCGCCTTCAGTGTCTCCCCGCCAGCGGAGGTCACGAGCGGCACCACGCGGGGCGTGAGGTTGCCCACCCAGCCCACCAGGTGCGTGAGGGGCACCATCACCGGCTGGTCCATGGCCACCGGCACCGAGCGCAGCGGACCCGTCAGGCTGAGCAGCACCCGCCCCTGCCCGCGCAGGTGCACCAGGTCCAGGTCCTGGGCCAGGTCCGACGGCACGCGGCCGTTCTCGAAGACGACGGGCTCCTCGAAGGCGAAGACGCACGCGTCGCGCAGGTAGACGGACTCGTCGTCCAGGGAGACAGCGACCCACTGCCGCCCGGACACGGGCTCCAGGTGCAGCGTCCCCTGCCCCCGGGCGCGCACCATGGACTGGTCGCCCTCGCCAAAGGGCTTGTCCGTGGCCCGGCCCCGGAAGCGCTTCATCTCCGGCTGGAAGGTGACCTGGCCGCGCACGGCGATCAGCCCCTCCAGGCGCGTGAGCAGCTCGCCCTCCACCGCGAGCGCCATGGCGGACGCGCCCTGGGTGAAGGGCTGGCCCGGCGCCGCGCCCGGCAGCGCCACCGAGGGCACCCACGCGGTGAGCACGGGCGGATTCGCGCCCGCTCCGGCGTCAGTCGAGGAAGGCGGCTCGGCGGAGCGGGTCAGCTGAACCGGCGCGGCGGGCCGGGTCGCTTCCGGCGGCTCGCTCGTGGCCAGCGCGGCGAAGGTCTCCGCGAAGGCGTCGCCGGGCTCCGACTCCAGGTCGGACGCGAGGACGGGCGGCTCCTCGGAGACCTCGATCTCCTCCGACACCGGCGTGGGGGGCAGCTCGTCGGCGACCTCGACGTCGGCCCCGGAGGTGTCCGCGTCCGTGGTGGCGGCGAGCTCCGCGTCTTCCTCGAAGGTGCTCGCGCCAGCGGCGAGGCTGGGGTCCTCATCCTCCTGGACCTGGGTCGCGGCGCGCGAGGTGAAGGCGTGGTCGTCCGTGGGAGCGGGCGGGCCCTCTTCCTCCGCGAAGAGCAGGTCATCGTCCGGTGCCTTCGCGGCGGCCTGGGGCGGCGGCGCGGCGGGGGTGCGAGGAGCGCGGGGCGCCTCATCCAGACCGAACTGGGCTCCCCAGTCGCTCTCGCCAGAAGCAGACGTGGTCGCGGGCGGCGCGGCGGTGGCGGGCTCCTCCTCCTCGCGCGGACGGGCCGGCGCGGGGGCCGCGGGCGGACGGCTGTAGACCTCGCCAGCGATGGCGCGCGACATCTTCTCCGCCATGGCGTCGCTGCCGGACAGCAGGAAGTGCTCGCGCGCGCGGCCGTACTCGCCCATCTGGGCGAAGGTCAGGCCCAGGTAGTTGTGGGCCTTCTTGTGGTCCGGGGCCAGGTCGGTGGCGGTCTCGAACTCGCGCGCCGCGCGCTGGAGCGCGTTCGTCTTCAGGTAGACGAGCCCCAGGTTCACCCGCAGCGTGGGGTCCACCGGGTTGTCCCGCACGAGCATCTCGTACAGGTCGGCGGCGCGGTCGAAGAGGCCCAGCTTGAAATACGTCAGGCCCAGGAGGTTCTGGGCCTTCTCGTGGCGCGGCTGGAGCTGGTGCGCACGCTCCAGGAAGTCCTTCGCTTCGGTGACCTTGCCGGCGCCCAGCAGCTCGCTCCCGCGATGGAGCTGCTGCAGGAACTCCTCGTCAGCGGGGCCCGGTGGCTTCGTCCCCTTCGTGCGCGTCGTCATTCTCGGGTGTGGGCTCACGGCTGCTGGCCTCGGCCTGGGCGAGCCGCTCGCGCTCCTTGTAGTGTTGGTAGAGCTGGAGGACCTTGCGCACGTATTCCTGCGTCTCGGCGTACGGCGGCACCTGGCCTCCGTACTTCTTCACCGCGTCAGGCCCGGCGTTGTACGCGGCGACCATCTTCACCATGTCGCCGTCGAACATGTTGGCCAGCACGCGCAGGTACCGCACGCCGCCCTCGATGTTTTCCTTCGAGTCGAAGATGTCCTTCACGTACATGTCCGACGCGGTGCCCGGCATGAGCTGCATCAACCCGCTGGCGCCCTTGTGGCTGAGCGCGTTCGGGTTGAAGTTGCTCTCCGTGTGCATGATGGCGCGCACCAGCGCCGGCGGGATGCGATAGCGCAGCGCCGCGGTGGTGATGTGCGGATCCAGCTCCGCGGGCGTCCGCGAGCGGCCCCGCACGGGCGCGGACTTGGCCGGCGCGGGCGTGAAGGTCCCGGACAGCTTGCGGGCCTTGCGCGCGCCTCCGGGCGGCACGTTCGTGTAGACGATGGTGCCGTCCTTCTCCACGTAGCTGTAGATACCGTCCGAGGCGGCGGCCGGGAGGGCGGCGGTCAGCAGGACGACGAGGGCGGTCAGGACACGCATGGCGGCGGTGCGAAACCTTAGACAACGCCCGGAAAGTCCTCAAGAAAACGCCTTGTTTCCAGCACTTACCGCCATTAAGGCTGTTGGCCATGCCCCATCGGTTCGATTTCCTGGTCATGGGCGGCGGCGTGGCCGGACTGTCGTTCGCCCTGCAGGCGGCCCGGCACGGCACGGTCGCCGTGCTCACCAAGCGTGAGCGCGGCGAAGGCAACACCGCCTACGCCCAGGGGGGCATCGCCGGAGTGTTGTCCCCCACGGACACCTTCGACTCGCACATCGATGACACGCTCGTCGCGGGTGCGGGCCTGTGCCACCGCGACGCGGTGGAGGTGACGGTGCGGGAGGGCCCCGCGCGCCTCAAGGAGCTGGTGGCGCTGGGCGCGGCGTTCGACCAGCGGAGCGGCGAGTTCGACCTCACGCGCGAGGGTGGCCATTCCGCCCGCCGGATCATCCACGCGGGCGACATCACCGGCCGCGAGGTGCAGCGGGCGCTGCTGGCCGCGTGCGACGAGCAGCCCAACATCACCTTCTTCCAGAACACGGCCGCCATCGACCTCATCCTGGACCGGCGTCCGCATACCCCGGCCGGCAGCCGGTGCCTGGGCACGTACGCGCTGATGGAGGACGGCTCCATCGAGCGTTTCCTCTCCAAGGTGACGGTGCTGGCCACCGGCGGCGCGGGCAAGGTGTACCTCTACACGTCCAACCCGGACGTCGCGACGGGTGACGGCGTGGCCATGGCGTACCGCGCGGGCGCGCGCGTGGCGAACATGGAGTTCTACCAGTTCCACCCCACGTGCCTCTTCCACCCGGAGGCCAAGAGCTTCCTGATCAGCGAAGCGCTGCGCGGCGAGGGCGGCAAGCTGCGGCTCAAGGGCGGCCAGACGTTCATGGACCGCTACCACCCCATGAGGGATCTGGCCCCGCGCGACGTGGTGGCGCGCGCCATCGACGCGGAGCTCAAGCGCACGGGCAACGACTGCGTCTACCTGGACATGACGCACCTGGGCCGCGCGTTCCTCACCGAGCGCTTCCCCAACATCTACGCCACCTGCAAGGCCTTCAACATCGACATGGCGGTGCAGCCCATCCCAGTGGTGCCCGCGGCCCACTACCAGTGCGGCGGCGTGGTGACGGACCTGCACGGGCGCACCAACATCCCGGGCCTCTACGCCATCGGCGAGGTGTCCTGCACGGGCCTGCATGGCGCGAACCGGCTCGCGTCCAACTCGCTGCTGGAGGGCCTGGTGTTCGGCCACCGCGCGGTGCAGGTGGCGTCGGAGGAGCTGGCGTCGCTGACGCTGCCGAAGGAGGACCCGCCAGCCTGGGACTCCGGCAGCGCGGTGGACTCCGACGAGAGCGTGGTCGTCACCCACAACTGGGATGAGATCCGCCGGCTGATGTGGAACTACGTGGGCATCGTCCGCACGGACAAGCGGCTGATGCGCGCGCGGCGGCGGCTGGAGCTGCTGCGCGAGGAGATCCGCGACTACTACTGGCGCTTCAAGGTCACCCGCGACGTCATCGAGCTGCGCAACATCGCGGAGGTGGCGCACCTCATCGTGGACTGCGCGAGCCGCCGCAAGGAGAGCCGGGGCCTGCACTACACCCTGGACTATCCCCACACGGACGAGCACCAGGGCACGCGCGACACCGTCCTCTCCCGGGAGCTGTGAGCACCCATGTCCCGTCCGCGCCGCATGCTGGATGACCTCCCCGGCCCCTCCGGGCTGGGAGACACGCAGGACAACGCGCCACGTGGACAGGGCGGGGACGGACCGCCCCCTGGCCCGCAGCAGCCCCGGCCCGCGCTGCCCACGCCCTACGTCAGCTTCGCCATCATCGCGGGCGCGGTGGTGATGTTCTTCCTCAGCCAGTCACTGGGCCGGCCGCTCATCGTCGACAGGACGAACTACGGCATCGTGGGGCCGCTGGCGCTCTACGGGCCGTGGGTTCGCGACGGCGAGTACTGGCGCCTGCTGGGCATGGTGTTCGAGCACGGCGGCGCGATGCACCTGTTCTTCAACATGGCCGCCGTCTATTCGCTGGGCGCGTCGCTGGAGCGCGGCATTGGAAGCCTGAGGTTCCTGGGGCTGTCGCTCGTCACCGCGCTGGGCGGCTCCGCGTTCGCGCTCTTCTTCAACTTCGACATCGTGACGGTGGGCGCGTCCGGAATGATTCTCGGCTGGGGCGGCGCGATGCTGCCCATCCTCAACCAGCAGGGCCGCCGGGAGCATCTCTTCTGGCTCCTGCAGGTGGCGGTCATCAGCGTGCTGCCCGGGGTGAGCTGGGCGGGGCACCTGGGCGGCTTCGTCTTCGGCCTGCCCTGCGGCATGGCGCTGCGCATGGGCCCGAAGTTCTACTCGCGCGCCATCCCCGTCCTGCTGTTCATCGCCGCGGCGCTGGCCGTGGTCGCCGCCCATCCCGGGCGCCTTGGAGGCCTTTGACGATGGCTGAAACCCCCGTGCGCAGCGTCTGCGTCTTCTGTGGCTCGCGCTCCGGCGTGCGCGCCGAGTACCGCGAGGCCGCGTCCAGGATGGGGGCCGCGCTGGCGAAGCGGGGCCTGACGCTCGTCTACGGCGGCGCCAGCGTGGGGTTGATGGGCGCGGTGGCGGACGCGGTCATCGCCAACGGCGGCAAGACCGTGGGCGTGCTGCCCCACTTCATGGACGCGAAGGAGCTGGCCCACCCGCGGCTGACGGAGCTGCACCGGGTGGACTCCATGCACTCGCGCAAGGCGATGATGGCCGAGCGCGCGGACGCCTTCGTCGCCCTGCCCGGCGGCTTCGGCACGCTGGACGAGCTCTTCGAAATCGTCACCTGGGCGCAGCTGGGCCTGCACCGCAAGCCCATGGGCCTGTTGGACGTGGACGGCTTCTTCCAGCCGCTGCTCGCGATGGCGAAACAGATGGTGGAGGCGGGCTTCGTCCCGGAGACGCAGGGCGTGCCCTTCGCGGTGAATGCCTCGCCGGACGCGCTCCTGGACCGCCTGCTCGCGGGACCCACGATGCCGCTCACGTCGAAGTGGCTGAAGGACGGCCAGCAAACCTGAGGGCCGTCCCCGCCGCGTTCAGCGCGCGTGGACCTTCAGCTCCGCGTTCCCCAGCGACGAGGCGACGCGGAGCATCACCTTCTCGGTGCCATCCGGGATGACGGGCTGGCCGTCCGCGAACGTCTTGGGGAAGCGCACGCGGTAGCCCACCCAGAAGAGGCTGGCGTACGGGTAGTAGGCGCGCACGTTGAGGTCCGCCCGGCCCAGGCGGCGGATCTCCATGGGCGTGATTTCGCCCGCGGGCGTCACCAGCGCGATCCGCCAGATGCTGTTGCGGTGGGCGAAGTCGTCGTAGCGGTAGTCGTTGACGTGCACCGCCAGGTAGAACTCGTGGAACTTCGCCGCGTCCGCCTGTTCCTCCGACAGGAGCTGCTCCACCTTCGCGGCGGGCAGCGTCTGGAAGATGGCGCGGCGGTGGACGCGGGCCTCGCGGAAGGCGGGCGTCTGGAACGTGGCCCCCGCGAAGACGCGCGTGTCGAAGCCGTCGTAGATCTCCTTGCGGTCAGAGTACCGGTCCAACACCGCGAGGTAGGCGGCCTCCTGCTTGGGGTCATCCAGCGTGGGCGCGGGCTCACCGACGACGGGGGGCGCGGTGGAGCAGCCGCCCAGCGCGCCCAGCAGCACCGCGGCCACCAGCAGCCTTCTCACGGGATGAAGTCCTTGCGCGTGAACAGCGTGGTGAGGCGGTGGCCGGTGGCTTCCACGGCCTCGCGTCCGCCCTCCAGCCGGTCCACCAGCGCGAAGGCGCCCAGCACCGTCAGGCCCTCCAGCTTCGCGCGCTCAATCGCCTTGAGCGTGGACGCACCGGTGGTCACCACGTCCTCCACGATGGCCACCGGGGCGCCGGGGCCCAGCGCGGACAGGCCTTCAATCCACTGGCCGGTGCCGTGGCCCTTGGGCTCCTTGCGCACGATGAACGCGTGCAGGGACTTCTGGCCGCCGCCCTCCAGGAAGCTGGTCAGGCTCACCGCCGACGCGAGCGGATCCGCGCCCAGCGTCAGCCCGCCCGCGGCCACCGCGGACGGAGCGTCGCGCCGGATGGCCTCCAGCAGCAGCCGGCCGATGAGGTAGTGGCCCTCGGCGAGCAGCGCCGTGCGCTTGCAGTCGATGTAGAAGTCCGACTCCTTGCCGGAGGAGAGCACCACGCGCCTGCGCTCGAAGGAGCGCTGCGTGAGCACCTCCAGGAGCCGGGCGCGGTCGCGTTCGAGCGTTTCCGCCATGGCCTACAGACCCTCCAGGTACGCCACCAGCTGCGCCGAGTAGCGCAGCTGCATCAGCAGCTCCGCCTTGCGCGATTCGTCCAGCGCGGCGAACACGTCCGCGAGCAGCGAGAGGTCCTGGTTGAGGGCGCCCATGCGCTGCGCGACGTCCACCGCCAGCTCGTCCGCGTCGATCTCCTCCTCGACGCCCTCCGGAGCCAGCGTCTCCTCGGTGGCGAGCGCCTTCTCCAGCATGTCGCGCACCGGCGCCGTCAGCCGGCCTTCGGCTTCCAGCGACTCGCGCTTGGCCTCCAGCACGTCGTGCTCCACCGGCGAGGCGTGGATGGCCTCCGCCAGGGACAACAGGAGCGCGTCCTCGTCGGACAGCTCCTCGTGCACGCGCACCTGGACCTGGTCTCGCTTGAGGAAGCGCAGCGCCGCCACGCGCCGGAAGCCGCAGATGAGCTGGTAGCGCTCCTCGCCGCGCGGGCGCACGTCCACCGGGAACAGCTGGCCCAGGCGCGCCAGGTCCGTCGCCAGCTCGGACACGTCGCCCTCGTCCCGCAGGCGGAAGGTGGTGTCCTCCTCCAATCGCTCCAGCGGCAACACCATCGACGTCACCTGTCCCATCACGCGCGGCTCGATGGCCTGCGCGTGGGGCTCCCCTTCCGAAGTCGCCGCGCCATCGTTGGCGCCCTGTTCCGAACTTTCGCCGGAGCCCGCGTCCTCCTGGCTCGCACGGCTCGCCACGTCCCAGATGCCGGCGCTCAGCAGCGCGTCGTCCGCGCCCGATACCGGACCGGAGGGCGGCTCCGCCACCACGTCCTTCGCCTCGCCGCCACCGTCGCTGCCCGTGCCAGAGGCGTCCTGGACGCTCTCACCCGAGGACAGCTCCACGTAGCGGCCGGGGCCGGCAGAGGCCTCCGCGTCCGCCGGGGGACTGGTGCCCTCGCCCTGCCCGGTCGCACCTGCTCCTTCCGGTTCGCCACCGTGAGCGGAAGCTCCGCCCGGCGTCGCGGCGTCCCCGGTGGGAGCCTCCTCTCCGGTGCGGCTCGGCGACTCGCCGCCCTCGGTACGTGCCTCCGGTTCACCGGACGCTCCGGCGGCCGTGCTGGCCTCGGTCGCGCTCGCGGTGGCCTGCCCACCCTCTCCGGGCAGGTCGGTCTGCGCCCCACCCGCTTCAGCCTGGGGGGCACCTTCCGGCGTCACGTCTCCACTCGCGCCCTCGCCGTGCTTCGGCGCGGACGCGTCAGCCGCTCCCTCCTGCTGGGACGGCATTGCGTTCTCCCCAGGTGTGCCCGGCATCCCTTCCTGTCCCTCGGCCCTGTGCTCGGCGTCCATGGTGGCACCCCCGGTTGTTCCACCCCCGCGCCGCCGGAAACGACGGCGCGGCGGGCGGGCTCTAACGGGACTTCTTCACCACGACCTTCTTCTTCGCGCCAGCACCCATCACGCGGGTAAGGGGCGCGCCGGCACTGCTCGCCTGCTCAGTGACGACCGGACGCGGAGGCTCCGGAGCCCGGGTCGTGGT